>CAZPAP010000020.1:0-18410 GCA_964584725.1 uncultured Gammaproteobacteria bacterium | reverse complement strand
CAGGCGACAATCACATTGTTCCCAAGCGCCACAACTCTTGCTCAGTCGATGTGCTCGGAGTGAGCTATGAGCTGTTCGCCGTAGAGTCGGTCGACGATGGCCAAGCCGCTGAGAACCATGCGCCTGGAGGCACCCTCTATTTCCATGCCGAATCCGCGATTCCCCCAGAGCTCGGCGGCAAAGGCATCCTGGAGGATAATCCGTATCACAGCCTGGAGTGATCAAGCCGCTATATCGTCAAACCCGCTAAGCACAAGGCTCGTGCTGTCAGCGGGTTTTGTGTTTTGATTGTTGCGGTTGGGGATTGAACGGCGGCAAAAAGAATGTGATGATTCACATTCGGTGCGCAGCCGCCTTTGTGTCTAATAAGTAGGTGCAAAGAGAGCCGTAAGATTAAATAGAATATCTAGCAATTTCTTTCTTGCTCCAACTAATCATTTTTGTGAATGAGGACGCGTCGCATTGTGAAAGGAATTCGGCTAAACGAAGTCGATCAAATACTATATTTACCGTGCGTCTTAAGTCATCCCACTTATCAAAGTTTTTTGGGATTACGAAAGGAATCGCGAGTGATGTTATGGCTTCTTTTCCGGTATCAACTCTCGAAAGCCAAATATCGCCTATGACATCTTTTCCTTTTGGAAACCAATCAGCTTGAAAGGTGCATTGAATGAGCGCAAGGACAAAAGCTGTACGGTTATCAGAAAAAGGCTTCCAAACAACTACATCGACGCCTCCGTCAAGCGTTTTTATTCCCGGTTTACCTTGACCTGTCGGCATGCCAGTTTGATCTGATAGCCATCGCAAAGCATCTGTGAATTTTTTTGGTCTGCCACCGCTCGGAGGCCATCCGAAGCGCAGAGCCTGAGCCTGATCTCCAAAGTATTTTTTTACTGCCTCGCAAACTAATTCATCAAAGAGCTGATCAATTTCTTTGAATTTCTTATCAATACGAACCGGGCCATTTTGAGATACGAGAAGTAGGAATTTATAAAATTCACTATTTGATTGAGGATCGAGTTTAATCAAAGTTCCATCAATGAATAGCGGGTATCCTTCTCCTGCAATTCGACGTCTGCGAGTGATTTCCGCGAAGAGAAAGTTTAGAGGCGTCTCTATTTCTTGTGGGGTTGATCCTATTTTAGCAACTAGCACATCTGATATTTTTACGCGTGAGATCTGAGTCTTGCCTGAAAGTAGGAACATGATTTCGAACCAATCTGCCAGAGCATAAACTTCATTAATATCAGGTAAATCGAAACGAAAAGGAGCCATAGATCCTACACATTATCGAGATCAGTTAGTGCCTCTTTGCAGTCAGCTAAGAGCTGTATTACTTCTTCGTCTTTTTTGTATGCCGGCATGTCTGGTTTCGCGGCTCTCAAGTAGCGTGCTGCGTTAGAAAGCAAACTAACTAAGCCATTACGCAGACCCCCTGAAGCGGCATGAGCTTCTTCTAGATTCCTTTCTTTCCTTAGACTTTTAAGTCCCTCTGGAGAAGATATGACATTTCCAAGCTTCGTTAAGTCACGGCTATCTTCAAGAACTGCATCGGGGCCAAAAAGAAAGCTGATTAATTCTTTCAAAGAATCTTTTTTCTTTGTGGGAATGGGTAGTTTTGAAGTAGAGACTTTATCTGGTGAAGGGGCTCCGATAAATTCTCTAATTTTTCCAGATTGCATTGCTCTGGTAAAGATACCAAATCCATTCATGAGCCCACTTAGCTCATCCGGATCTATCCCTGAATCTACTGCCTGCTCGGCTATTTTATAGTTACGATAGTTGGCACGCACCTCTGTCGGCTTCTCTCCAACTTCCACAGCTGTCTTTTCAAAAGTTAGACCATCTTCAACCTGAGCCGCGATGTAGCGTGCCTTTGAATATGCATCCCACGGTTGAATGCCTGAAATGTGCCGATAGCCAATAATCGGTGCAACTTCTCTTCTAGTGTTGACCATTACGACAGGAACCTGTTTCGGAATATTCTTCAAAGGAATGCTCGCCCAGTCTTTTTTGTCTGGAAGTGAATTTTTGAGTTTTGGTTCCAACAATATTTTCAAAGCTGCAAGTCTTCGATTACCTTCCAATACAATAAAAAAACCTTTCCTCGCTTTATCTGGCATCGCGATGAGTGGCTCTGAAGGAAAAAATTGATGAGACGCGATGGACTGAGCGATTGCTATCGAATTGTATTCTTCTGCGACGTAGGTCGTCAGATCATCGGGGGAGAGCTTCTGCTTTTCTTTGGGTATTCTTGGATTTTTTGGATCCAGCAGAAGCTTATCCACGTCTATCTCAACCGGGTGGGTGAATTTGGTAGTCATTTGATTGTATGTTAGTGATTTTTTTCAATCTTAGCAAGGGTTCGAGAAACCGCGCCTGGTCCTTTGCCTTCTCCCGGGTGAGCTCCAGATTTTCCGAAAAAGGATACATATTTTCGTGGTATACATGTGACTGATTCCGGTTTAGGACATCTGAGCCTCCTCTTTTGAGAGAATTTATATGTAGAGGTTCTTTTTTTATTACCAAATATTTGAGTGCTTATCTCACGTCCAATGATTTCGCCAATCAGTGGCGGGACGGCGTTTCCAACTTGATGTTGCACTTCTCTTCTGCTGCCAATGATACAAAAATCATCAGGGAAAGTTTGTATTCGTGACAGTTCACGCTTCGATAAGAATCTGTTTTTCCAGTGAAACGGTCCAGTGGACGGTCCCGGACTAGCCTGTATAGTCCATGATGGTTTATCTTTAGCGAGTTTTAATAAAAATGACCAGTAGCGACATCGATAACCGAATAGAGGTCGTCCTCCACCGTGGTCTGTATGCCATTGATAGTTTTGACCTTCTGGAATACTCGGAAGAATATCGCGCCATCTTCCACGGAGTTCTAGCTCTGACTCAAGTTTTGTATTCTGTAAATCTCCTATAGCATCCCATGTAGTCATGTATGGTTGAGATCCGTTCGGTCCATGAGTTGTCTGTGGCGGATGTATTTCGTGTCCATCTCGTGAAGCGATCAAGAGAACTCGATGTCGAAGTTGAGGGACTCCATAGTCAGCGGTATTAACTGCTAATACGGTCGGATTGTATGCGGTACTATGTTTTTTATTGATTCGTTTAAAATGCGAAATCAATAACCTCAACCCTTCATCTTTGTTTGAAAAACGGATTCCCTCCACATTTTCAAGAAGAATCGCTCGTGGGAGTAACGTCTCAACGATTTTCATGTACGAATCTAGGGTTTTAGCTCTGGGGTCTTTGAGTCTGAGTGAGTCGCCTCTATGCCAATAAGATGCTTTTGAAAAAGGTTGACATGGTGGACCACCAGCTAATAGATCTAGTTGTCTAGGTTTGAGTTTCGCTTGTCGTAATATTTCCTTTGGCTTCAATAAAAAAATATCGGGGGGGTTAGCTAAACGCCACTTCGGGCGATTCGTCCGCAGCGTCGTCTGGCATATTGGATCGTTTTCAACGCAAAGGCGTACATCGAAACCCGCACTTTCAAGACCAAGATCCAGCCCACCAGCGCCAGTAAAAAGTGATACTAAACTATGCATACTAAACTGGTTAAATTGTAGCATGGCACTGCAGAAAATGCACCTAGTGGCCATACTAGCTTTTTTATATTTGATTTGGAATTGACACCGCCCCTCCCAGCCACCACAATACATCCCAATGAAGCTGGAGAGGACGCCTGAGTTTGAAGAAGCTTTGCAAAAAATGGAAAACGGCAAGGCTTTTGTTTTTATTACTGGCCGCGCTGGCACTGGCAAAAGCACTCTTTTGCGCCACTTTGTGGAGCAGGGGAGGATAAAAGCGCCTGTGCTGGCACCGACTGGCGTTGCGGCCTTGAATGTCCAGGGCGAAACAATCCATCGCTTTTTCAAAATCCCGCCAGGCTGTGATTTGGAGACTGCGCGCATGGAAGCCGAGACCAGAAAGAAGCCAGAGATCTATCGCCAGATCCAAGCCATGATCATCGATGAGATTTCCATGCTTAGGGCTGACCTATTGGATGCCATGGATATGTTTTTGCAAGTCATCCGCCATGACAAGCGCCCTTTCGGCGGCGTGCGCATCATTGGCATCGGCGATCTGTACCAGCTTCCGCCCGTGGTGACCACATATGACCAGGATGAGTTTGCGCAAAAGTATAAAACGCCTTATTTTTTTTCATCAACAGCATATCGCAGGTTGCACACGGCCGGGCAAATTGATTTTACTGAGCTGACCAAGATTTACCGCCAAAAAGACCAGGCGTTCATCAGCCTTTTGAATGCGATCCGCGAACGCGAAATAAGCGAGGAACAATTATTGCAACTGAATGCGCGCATCATTGAAACCCCGCCGCCAGAGGGGTCGATCGTGCTGACGCCGACTAATGAAGCGGCTGATACGCTGAATCAATCCAAGATGGGAAAGCTCGGCACGCTCATGCAGATTTTTGACGGAGAAGTCGAAGGTAAATTCCAGGAAAAAGACATGCCCACTGATTTGTGTTTGGGTCTGAAAGTCGGAGCGCGCATCATGTGCGTGGCCAATGATTTGAACCACAAATTCGTGAACGGCAGTTTGGGCTGGGTCATTGCGTTCAATGAAATAGACGGGGAGCGCACTGTCCTAGTCCAGCTTGATGATGCCAAAGAGCCGACTGTTATCGCGCCATATACTTGGAAAATCCAGCGCACCAAATTCAATCGTCGGACAGGCAACTTGGAACAAAAGCCAGTGGGCAGTTTCAAGCAAATCCCTTTGCGCTTGGCCTGGGCAGTCACCATCCATAAAAGCCAGGGAAAAAGTTTTGACCAAGTCACTCTTGATCTAGGCCGCGGAGCTTTTGCGGCCGGGCAAATCTACGTGGCCTTGAGCCGCTGCCGGACATTAGAGGGTCTGAGCCTGATCAAACCCATCACCAAGTGGCAGCTCAAAGCCAATGATCACTTGAATTATTTTTTTAATGAAGTCTTAAACCAACCGCCCGAAGTTGAGTATTTGGATGAAGAAGGGCAGATGGTGATTTATTGACGCTGCGCTCGTACGAATTACGAATACGAACGAATGTACGAATTGGTTTTAGAAAACAAAAAGCGCACCCGAACGGCTGGAGCGAGTGGGCTCTTTGCCGCGCGGATGCGCGAGGATTAGGCTTTTTCCTGCCATACTCGCAGGATTTCTCCACTGCATGTCTTCGTGGAGTAACGGGCGGAGAAGTGCCACTTCCCGGTAAAAGGAACGAAGCACTCGATCTCCCATTCGTTGTTCTCGAAACGCTTGACTGACTCGATCGTTGCGAAGGTTTCTGGCTCATCGTTGCTTGAGAACGAGACCAGCCGTTCATTGCCAACGCAGTCGCCGTCAAGGAACAGAGACTGTTGCATTTGCTCTAGTGTCGGACCTTTGGTGATGATCTTCGACATGGTAAACCTCCAAAAGGTATACGACTCACCCAGCCGCAGGGATCATGATTGACGATAAAATATAGCACAAAATGGTGGTTTTGTCAACCCTTCCACCCTAATTTATTGCTTAAATAAGCCAAAATCATAAGGGTTAATTTTTTCTTGACCCTGGACAACTCTGTTTGTCTATGCTTAAATCCAGCCCTGTCCCTTACAGGAGGTTTGCATGGAACTGGTCAACATTTGTCGTTTCATTTTCGAGCTAGGTCATCAAAGGCGCATCAAGCACGAAGGCTGGAAGCTGGCTTTGATTGAGCATCCGGATTCAGTGGCAGAACATTCCCTTCGCGCCGCGCAGATCGCGTATATCCTGGCGTGCATGGAAGGCTATGAGAACCCGGCAGAAGCTGCCGCGGCCCTCGTGTTCCACGATGCGCACGAAACTCGCATCGGCGACCTGCACAAAGTTGCCCGGCGCTACATCGACCCTGACGAAGAACGCGTGGCCAGGGACCAAATGGAGCCGCTCGGAGCAATCGGCCAAGCTATTTTGGAGCTATGGCTCAAGGTGGAAAACAAGACTCCGCCGCTCGGTGGCATCCTCAAGGACGCGGACTATCTGGAATGCGCTTTCACTGGCAAGGAATATGTGGAGCGCGGATATGCCGAGGCCCAGGATTGGATAGACAACACGGGCAAGGCCATGAGGACCGAATCCGGCAAAAAGCTCTTTGAGATGCTGCGCCAGACCAGGTCCACTGAGTGGTGGCACGGGCTCAAGAACCTCTCCAACGTCTGATCTCTCAATTGAGAGATTTTTTAATAGTGATAGGCTTGATTTATTAGCCGAAATCAGATAGCATGCAATCCATGAATAAGGCCAAAACAATCCGGATTTTAGGCATAGAAACCAGCTGCGACGAAACTTCCGTGGCTATTTTAAACGTGACGTTTGACACGCGAAACGTGACATCTCGAAGATCTGATGTTGAACGCATCACAAATCACACATCACGAGTCACTCTATCAAAGCACTTGATCGCGACCCAGATTCCTACCCATGCCCGCTATGGCGGCGTTGTGCCAGAAGTCGCGGCGCGCATGCACGTGGCTGAGACTGTTTCATTACTTGATAAAACCCTTGGTTGGTCCAGTACGCCTAAAGCCCCCTTTAATAAAGGGGGAATCGAAGGGGGAATAAACTTGATTGCTGTCACTCAAGGTCCTGGCTTGGCCACTGCTTTGCGCGTAGGCTTGGACGCGGCTAAGACCTTGTCGTGGGTATATGGAAAGCCTGTGCATGGCATCAATCACCTTGAGGGCCACATGGCCTCAGCCTGGCTCGTGCCAGCCAATCGCAAGAACTGGAAGTTTCCGATTTTATTTTTGTTGGTCTCAGGCGGGCACAGCGAGCTTGTGCTCATGACAGACTTCGGCAAATACAAAGTCTTGGGCCGCACGCGCGATGATGCGGCTGGCGAAGCATTTGATAAGACTGCGAAAATGCTTGGCCTGGAATATCCAGGCGGGCCTAAGCTGTCCAAGCTCGCGGAAAAAGGAAACCCCAAAGCCTTTGATTTGCCGCGTCCCATGATTCATGACCCTTCGCTTGATTTTAGTTTTTCAGGACTTAAAACCGCCGTCCGTCAGTTGGTCGAAGGACGCCCAGGACGTTTAGGACGAATAGGACGAGTTGAAGATATGTGCGCCTCCATCCAAGCCGCGATTGTTGAGACTCTCGTGTCCAAAACAATCAGAGCCGCTCTAAAGGTCAAACCAAAGGCCGTGGCAGTAGTCGGCGGCGTTTCGGCTAACCCAAAATTAAAAGCAGACCTCAAAGCCGCTCTCAAAAAGAATTGCCCTGGCATAAAATTGCTCGCGCCAGCCAAAGGTTTGTATACTGATAATGGCGCCATGATTGCTGCGGCTGGTTATTGGCAGATACTCAGCAAACGCAAGCCATCATCCATCAAAAATATTGATGCGCAACCGGATTTGGACCTCTAATTTTAATTACCTTCTTTGTCATCTCGACCGAAGCGGAGAGATCTCGGAAACAGAAATCACTCAGTGACGTTAGAATCGGCGATTTCTCGACTTCGTCCAACTCCGCTCGAAATGACAATGTTACATATGCAAAATAACACCCGCCACGTCACCATCAAAATCGGACAAAAGTCCAAGAAATTTTTAGTGCACAAAGTCGCGGACTGGCAGGTCGTGGCTGAATATCTGATTAAAAACATCAAACCTGGATCCGTGATCGCTCTCTCAGGTCCACTTGGCGCGGGCAAGACGACTTTGACGCAATTTATCGCACGCGAACTCGGCGTAAAGAAGAATGCAATCAGCCCCACGTTTGCTTTAATACGGGTTTATAAAAACGATATTCGAAATTCTAAATTCGATATTCGTCGAATTGTCCACGTCGACGCCTATAGGATTGAAAACGAACGCGATGCCATGGTTTTGGATTTGTATGAAGAGTTGTTGGAACCTGGGACCACGATGATTATTGAATGGCCGGAGAACATCAAAAAAATCGTTTCAAGGTTGAAACCGATCAAGGTCAAAATCACATATTGATTGTATACAAGTAGTGACAGGTCGCGACCTGTCCCTACCAAGAAATTGATGTTTTTTATTCCGCCGCTTTTGTTTCCGCGTCTTCTTGCTCAACTGTGATGCCAGCCACGCGGATTACTTCGTCAACGCTGGTGATGCCGTCCAAGGCTTTTAATAATCCGTCTTGAGTCATGGTCACCATGCCGAATTTTTTGGCCACGGCCAACATGTCGTATTCTGAGGCTGAACCGGACAGGATTTGATGTTCAATATCCTTGTTCATGGTGAAGATTTCGTAGATGCCGATCTGGCCTTTGTAGCCCAAACCATTACACTTCTCGCATTTTTTGGATTCACCCGGGCCATAGAACTCCAGCTTTTCCGGAACTTTGATGTTAGCTGTCGGCGGCAAGTCAGACAAATTCTTTTTGACCTCTTCCATCACTTTAGCGTCCAATTCAACTTTCTTTTTGCATTCAGGGCACAAGCGGCGCACCAAACGCTGGCCGATAACGCAGTTCAAAGCCGGAGCCAGGAAAAACGGTTTGACGCCCATGGATAAAAAGCGGGGGATGGCGCCTGCGGCATTGTTGGTATGGATGGTGGAGACCACGAGGTGGCCGGTCAGCGCCGCTTGGATGGCGATTTCAGCGGTTTCAAAGTCGCGGATTTCGCCGACCATCACAATATCCGGGTCTTGGCGCAGAATGGAGCGCAAGCCTTTGGCAAAAGTATAATCTTTGGAATGGTCAATCTGGCTTTGGTTGATGCCAGCCAATTTATATTCAACCGGATCTTCCAAAGTAATGATTTTGACGTCTGATTTATTCAGCCTTTTCAGGATCGCATACAAAGTCGTGGTTTTGCCTGATCCGGTCGGGCCTGTGGTGATGATCATGCCGTTCGGGCGCTCGATTTCTTTCTTCAAACGCTCCCAAGCCAAGCCAGTAATGCCGAGTTGCTCGAAATCCAAAGAAATCGATTTGGGACGCAGGATGCGCATGACCACGCTTTCGCCATAAGCCGTGGGCAAAGTGGAAACGCGCACCTCGATCTTTTCGTTGGTCAGGAAAATAGTGATGCGTCCGTCCTGCGGCACAGTATCGATGTTGATCTTCATGCCCGAGAGCAGCTTGATGCGCGAAATAATGAGCTTCCATTGGGAAGACGGAATCATGGCCGCGTCGTGCAAAATGCCGTCCACGCGCAAGCGCACTTTTATGCCCTCCTCCTCAGCCTCAATGTGCACATCCGAGGCATCGCCCTTCATGGCCGCGCCGATAATCATGGTCACTACATCGCTGACCGTGGCTTTTTGCAATCTTTCCTGCAGATCCTTGAAATTGGCGATTTCTTTTTCGAATTTTTTCAGATCAGACTCCTCGATTTTGACTCCATAGACAATCTCGACTTTTTCGGGCAAAGCCTCGTACAGCGCCAAGCCAAAATCAATGCTTTGGTCTGAGCAATAGTAGATGTGTACGTCAGCTGCCTCAGCCTTGGCCAAGCGCTCGGCAATGGCATTGACTTTATTGCCTGGTTTTGAAGTCGCAAGATGTATTTCTTCGGCCAGTTTCATGAAAACGATCACGCGTTCTTGCTTAGCCTCATCAAGAGTCAAGCTTGAAATAGCTTCGGGCGAAACAGGAAAGCCTTTTAGGTTGATGTAAGGCAAGTTGACCTTGACTGCTTCTTTTTGGGCCAGTATTTCCAGTTCAGAAGTCTGTATTTGGCTCCGCTTTTCCTCCAGCAACTCCATCTTGGACATTTCAGATGAGCTTTTTTTCCTTTTTTCTGTTGGTGTGCCGATTTTTGCCGGAGCGCCTTTAACTAACCCAGGGGTCTGGGCTGTTTGCGAAGAAGCCGAAGCTGCGGACTTCTTGAACAAGTCTTCGATGGAAGGGGTCTTGGGCCTAGGAGCTGTGGCCATAACTTAAGGTTGGGGTACTGTAGTGCGGTTGGTTAGGGCTCGGACAAGCCTGTGGAGTTTTGGTACAACGCCGCCCTCTCCGAATTTCTTGAACATCTGAGCCCAGATTGAATATTGGAATGTGACTACAAAACCAAGCAAAACCAGGGAGTACAAGACAAATATGACCAAATAGCAGCCAATGGTCAAATTGAACAACAACAAGTTGTTGTTCACGATGGAAAGCATGTACAAGGCCATGAACGGTATGGTCAAGATAATGCCGATGATGGCTGCAACCGCGCCGATGGCGAAAACAACCAGGCCTTGCAGGATGGCAGTCTCAAGCGTCACGAGCCAATGTTCTATTATCACTTCCCAGGCGCGTTTCAAGGCTTGGACCAAAGAGGCGCCCTGTAAAATCATGGCATTCAGGGCATAGATCTGCATGATGCTGATGCCGACTGCCACCACGAAGAAAACAACGAAAGTCACGACATACAACAGCATCAGCAAGATGGAGCTTTTTCCAAGCACGAAAGACAAGGGGATGGAGATGGCGAAGCGCGCCAGCCACACAGTGGCGATCACCAGGATGTCCAGAATGGCGATCGGGATGATGGCCTTGGCTCCGATGCTCAAGATCTGTTTGAAGCTGTTTTTTTTCAGGAGTTTTATCCCTCCGACATTGTAGACCAAGGCGCCTTGGGCAATGCACGAGGCTGCGGCAAACGCCAGAATCAAGATAAGAAAAAATAAGATCACGACAATGCCCTGGGAAATGTGAAGCCAGTTCAAACCGTTCTGTGCGATTTGGGATGCGTTCCACAAGCGGGACGTGCTGTCGCTGACGAACATATTAGAACCTTGCGTTTGGACAGAGCCCCAGAATTTCCAGACAGCATCCAATGAGCCGCCAGTATTCAGGATGGCCGCGAAGACGCCGAACAGCCAGAATAAAGGATTTTTCCAGGCTGTTTTTAAAGCGTGCGGGATAATTTCCCGGTACACTGGCTTGTCGTGCGGTAAGAGCGATTTGGTTTTCAACATATGGCGCTATTATAGCACCCCGTGTCATTTCGAGGGAAGTCGGAGCGACGAGAAATCTTATGCAAAAGAAGCTGTCGAGAACCTAAAAAACTGTCATCCTGAGCGGAGTCCGACGGAGCCGAAGGATCTGGTTCGTTCTGATCAAGCCAGATCTTTCGACTGCGCTCGTCTAACTCACTTCGCTCAAGATGACATGTATTTTCAGTTGTTAGGTTTCCTCCGTTTCAACCCGTGATTTTTCGCTTGCTGGCCTGGCTTCAACTGTGAGGTTGTCAGGGTTGGCTGATTTGAGCTCGATCGCATCCATGAAAGCTTCGCGCTCCATGGTTTCTTTTTCCAAAAGTTTGCTTGCCACCCTGTCCATGGCTTCGCGCTGTTCGCTGATCGTCTTGCTCGCCCGTTCAAGCGCCTCAGTTATCAGCTTGTCTATTTCTTGGTCTATCTTTTCAGCGATCTTTTCCGAGTAATCCCTGTTCTCATGGATGTCGCGGCCCAAAAAGATCATGTCAGTCTGGTCGCCATAGACCCTGGGTCCGAGAGCAGAGCTCATGCCCCACTGGGTAACCATGTTCCTGGCCAACTGGGTTGAGTTTTTCATGTCGCTGGAAGCGCCAGTGGTCACGTCCCCGAAGATGATCTGTTCGGCCGCGTAGCCGCCCAGCATCACTGCCAAATCTTCCACGTATTCTTCACGGCTGCGCATGTGTCTGTCTTCGGTCGGCGTCTTGATCGTATAGCCGGCTGCGCGGCCGCGGGAGATGATGCTGATTTTCTGCACTGGGTCAGCATGCGGCATGAGGTGCGCGACCAAAGCATGGCCGACCTCATGATAGGCAGTGACTTTGCGTTCATGTTCGTTCATGACCCGGCTCCTGCGTTCAGGACCAAGCATGACTTTTTCTATTGATTCAAATAATTCATCCTGTCCGATGGTGGTCTTGTCGCGGCGCACAGTCATGATGGCCGCCTCATTCATCAAGTTCATCAGATCAGCGCCTGAGAAGCCAGGTGTCCTTTCGGCCAAGCGGCGCAAAGACACGTTTTTGGCCAAAGGCTTGTTCTTGGCATGCAATTTCAAGATGGCTTCGCGGTCATCCAGATCCGGCGGGTCAAGCACAATGCGGCGGTCAAAGCGGCCTGGGCGCAAAAGCGCAGGGTCCAGCACATCCGGCCTATTGGTTGCCGCAATGATGATCACGCCCGCGTTCGGTTCAAAACCATCCATCTCGACCAGCATCTGGTTCAGGGTCTGCTCGCGTTCATCATGCGAACCGCCCAAGCCAGAGCCGCGCTGGCGGCCGACCGCGTCTATCTCATCGATGAATACGATGCATGGTGCGCTCTTTTTGGCGCGGGCAAACAAATCCCTGACGCGCGAGGCGCCTACACCCACGAACATTTCCACGAATTCAGAACCGCTCATGTGGAAGAAGGGGACATCAGCCTCGCCAGCGATTGCTTTGGCGAGCAAGGTCTTGCCTGTGCCTGGCGAGCCCATCAAAAGCACGCCTTTGGGAATTTTGGCTCCGAAGGCTGCGAACTTTTCCGGGTTTTTCAGAAAGTCCACGATTTCAACCAGCTCATGCTTAGCCTCTTTTACGCCAGCTACATCCTTGAATGTTACTTTGTCTTTGCCGTCGCGCGCCATTTCATGTCCGGCAGACTGGCCGAAACTCATGGCTTTGTTGTTTTGGCCTTGGACTTGCCTGAAGAAAAACCACATCACGACCAAGAGCAAACCGATCGCAATCAAATTCGGTGCAATGAGCGCTGCCCAATATCCAAAACCTCCAGGCGCCTTCACTTCGGTCGGGATGGCGCGCGCCACAGCCGGATCAATACCATAATCCTTGAGCACAGTGGTCAAGGAATCAGTGCTTTCTTTGGTGGTTTCAGTCGTGGTGCCGTCTTTGTATTTGGCAGTCACGATATCGCCGGAAATCGTGAGTTGGGTAATGTTTCCTTTTTGGACTTCAGTCGCCAAACTCGCGATATCAGTCTTTTTCACGGTGTCGATATTCAAGGTCGCCAAAATACCGCCCATTACGACCAGAGCGACAACAAAAATGATGATGTTTCTTACGGTTTGAGACATATGTTTATTAAAGCCAGCTTAGCGCAAAAAGCCGTACTTGTCGAGACCCCCTGGGCTTTAGTAGTACCTGCCGCCTTTTACCTTAAATTTTCGTTTATATGGAGTTATCACTATCATCCAGCGCCAGACTATCTTGGTCTTGGCTTTGTTCTCAAAATCAAACCACAGGCTCGGGAAATATTCACGATCCAATTTTGTCGTTGATTCGTCGCGTTCCGGATCTGAGGTGACCAGGTGCTTGCTGTCCAGGCCAATGGCCACGGAATAGTGTTCGCCAGCATAAGGGCCATAGGTGCTGTACCAGCCAAGTATGACAGGAAGTTTTTCTTTGTTCACTAAGTAATCCACTTCTTCCAAGCTTGAATGCTCTTTTACATAAGCATAAAAACCTTTGGCTTTGGCAGCCTTGATCATGCCTGGGTGGAATGTCCCGTATTTGTGGGTGCAACCGGAAAGTTTGACCAATTCTTTTTCAGTATAATCAAACCCAAAATACGAAGCCGCAATCTTGATGGATGCTGGTCCGCAAAAATCCGGCGTCTGCCTGAAGTGTTTAACTTTGAGGAGTTTCATATTTAGACGATAGCTATTAGACGATAGCAACTACTTGCTGTAGCTTTTAACGTATTTTTTCAGGAAGTCAGCGTGCTTGAGGCCGCGCGGATAGCCTGGCTCGCCTGGGTAGATGCCGCCGCAATCGCGACGCGAGAGACGCTCTGTGGCTGTAGCGAATTCATGGGCCGGGTCATAGGCCATGCCCTTAGCCATTAAGCCTCTTTCCGTGATTTCGTGCAAGAGTATATGGGGCCAGTCGCGCGGATCCATGGCAACATCAATCCAGATTTCGTTTATGGGCACATATTCATACACCAGTTCATGCCCGCCGCAATAGAATTGCGGATCAAGATATTTGCGGATGATCGCACCGTCCACGTACCGTATATTCAGTCCTTTTTGGCGCGTTGTTTTTTTGATGAAAGCCGGGGGTCTGCCCAAAGCTCGGACGCGCTCAATCGCACGCTTGCGCGCTTCATGATACGACCCGCTTTTTGCGCCAAACCAATCTAACTCAATTTTGAGCAGATATTTAGCTTCTTTTTTGTAGCGATGGTCAATCCAAACCTCTCCTCGAGGGATGTAAAACTTGGGCGAATATTGGGTCGGATCATCCTCGTGTTCATGGATCACATTAAAGTCCGTATCCAAAGTCTGCCTGATCTTAAACCCGTCTACATAAGCGATTTTCATACGGCCTTAGTTTAGCAGACGCAGGCGAGAAGGTCTAAGTCTTGCGCGGTCCGCATCCTTTGATTATACTTTGCCGCGGAGGTGAGGAATGGAAGCAGAGGTACAGACCCAAGCTCAAGTAGAGGTACGAAACACCCCACAAGCTCTTTCACCATGTGAAGCTCTCATCGGCATGTTGCTCATGCTGGACCAAGACATGGTCTTCAGCCAAGACTCGCTCCGCAAATTCCTGCGCGAGCAGAACCGCTGGCAACCTTGCTTTGAGAATCTTTTCCATACGCGGCTGTCGCCACGCAATGCCCAGGCCAACGAGGATGGGTTAAGCGTTTTTCTGGGCATGATTTTGGCCGATGAAGGGCAGAACTTCAAGATCAGGCCTTGTTTGAGGGAGGTTGCCCTTGAACAGCTCGAAAAGCACGGCAGCCTGCCTAGCCACGAGGAACAACTCAAAGCCGAAGCCGAACGTTTCACAGCGTTCGTCAGGCAAGGCCAGCAATAGCTAGCCAAAGCGAACTAAAAACGCCCCAATTGCTCAGGGCGTCTTTTTTTATTTCTTATTCGGCTTTCACTTCTGTTTCTTTCGCCTTCTTGAGCGACAAGCCCAAGCGGTGGTTGAGAGGATCAATGGATACGATGCGGAATTCGAATTCGTCTCCAATGCGCGCAATCTCATTCACATCCTTGACTGGCTTTTCGGCCAATTCGCTGATGTGGGCCAAACCGTGGATGTCCGGATCAAGCTCCACGAACAAGCCGAACGGATTGATCTTGAGCACGCGGCCCTTGACCCATTGGTTTTCCTTGTACTTCTGGCCGACCTTGATCCATGGGTCGTCAACCAGCTTTTTCATGGACAAGAAGATCTTCGAGCCTTCGATGTTCAGGATCTCGGCACGCACACGATCTCCGACTTTCAGGATGTCGCGCGGGTGGTCGATTCTCTGCCAAGCGATTTCGCTGATGTGGACCAAGCCTTCCAAGTTGGCGTCGAACTTCACGAAAGCGCCGAAGTCCGTGACAGCCGTGACAGTGCCTTCCACTGTGTCGCCGACCTTGTACTTGGAGATCACGCTTTCTTGCTTGGTCTCCCACACGGCCTTTTCAGACACGATGAATTTGCCTTCTTCTTCGTTCACGTCAATGACTTTGACTTCAAGGTCCTTATTCACCAAGTCCTTGAGTTTTTCCAAAATCCTGGCTTTTTCGCCGCCTTGCACGCGCGGATAATTCTCTGGCGAAAGTTGGGAGACCGGTAAGAAACCGGAGAGGCCTTCCAAGCGGACAATCAAGCCGCCCTTGTTGGCTTCTACGATCTTGACCGGCACCATGACTCCGCTGGTGAACAATTCCTTGAGCCTTTCCCAAGTCTTCTTGCGGCCCGCGCCCTTGAGCGAGAGTTCAAGCTCGCCGAATTCATTATCTAAATCAACGACTGTGGCGTCTATCTCATCGCCGACAGTGAGCATGGCCTGCGGATCCATTTCTGGGCCGCGGATCAAGCCGATGGCCAAGCCGCCTACGTCCACGCGCACTTCGTTGCGGCCCACGGAAATCACTTTGCCGTGCACCACCTCGCCGATCTGCGGGAACTGGGTGTATGTCTTGTCCTGCAACAGCTTCCCGATCTCTGACGAAACGTCATTATTTGTATCATTATTGGTCGTCATACTGTGTTTTCTTAGCCCACATGCCGAGCAGACCTTTTGCTGGGCAATTGAGCGCCGTGAGCGTCAGGCTTTAGAGCCTTATTTTATCCGCTTTTGGCTAAATTTAAGTACCGAAAGAATACATGGAAACGGGTTTTTTGGCAAGAGGGTCAGGTTGACTGCTTTTTGGCCCAGGTTTAAAGTCTCCGCGCTCTCCGTTAAGTGGGAGAAAAAGAAAGAAGGAGCCGTACCATGGAAAATTCGCGTAGTGGGAAAAAGGCCAAAAAACCCAGTAGTTTGGAGGAGTGGCTGGAGGCATTTGGCCACTTCAAAAACGAGGATGAGGCGAGCAGGTATTGCAAGACTCTCCTCGACTTCCCAGACTGGCGGCCTCAAGCCCTAGTCTATCTGCTTGATGGCCTTGATTATGGCCGAGGCAATTCGTTGCCTGGCAACTGCGGCCCAGCCATCAGGCCACAGATATTCGGCAGAACCACGATGGTTGAACTGCTTTTGGACTACCTAGCAGATCAATCCCATCTGCTGGATGGCGTGGAAATAGAGCCATCTCACTGGACCGAAGATTGTGCCAAGGAAACAGAACTTTTTCCCAGGCTCTTGCGTTCACTGCGCTTGCTCCGTGTCGGCTACCCCTTGAAAGCAGAGTACAAGCAGAGGATCTGCGAGTTCCTTGAACGCTGTGCCAAGTATGAGGGCACGGAAAAGTTCGCCAGAATCCGCAATGACAAGGACGAGCTTTACAAAGCTCTGGCCGAATACGAGTTGTATGAGCTCATTCCCAACTCAGCTCTGATCCTGCACGCATTCACGAGTAGTCGGAGAGATCCGAAGACCTGGGGTGAGTGGCTCTCGGGCCTTATGAGCACCTCGTCCAATCAAGAATACATCGCCTATTTGGGCACGGCCTTGGAATACTATGATTGGCGCCCGCAAGCAACACTCTTCCTCCTGGACACCATGGATCAGGTAGAAGATCGCCAGGGGTGGAAGCAGTGCAATATCCCGGCGCCGCTGAAGAAGAACGAGCGCTACGATGTGTCGTTGGAGGCGAACTGCAAGTTGAGGGCAGCCGACCTGATAGTCTTTGACTACATCAAGAGCGACCCCAGGGAAAGTTGGGAGCTCTGGGTCGTAGACTGCGAAAGAGAACTCAGGCTGTTTCCACGCCTTCTGCAGTCCTTGTATCTGCACTCCCACGACGAATACATGCGCGACCAGACTCGCTTCCCGCGTTCTGTGGTCAAGAAATTCTTGAGGAGTTGCATGGAAGTATCTGGGCATGACGACGAAGACCACAAATTCGCTGACTTGCGGACCAAATACTTGCCTGACTTGTACAAAGTTTTGGCCGAGTATGAGATGGCGCACTTGATCGTCTCGCGTGACGAGGCTTCGCTCAAGGCTTTGGAGCAGGTAGTCTTCGCACCCCGCGATACCAGCGACTTCAAGCTCATTCATGACTGCAACCCGCCCAAAGACATGCACGAGGCTCTCCTGTGCAGTTCGCGCGTGCGCCGCAGTTGTGCGGATCAACTCTATCTTTTGCGCGGCATCAGCAAAGCCAAGCAAATCCAGGTAGCTCTGAAGAAGCGCGATGAGAATCGCAAGGCCAGGGCAGAGCGCGCCCAGCGCGTGTTGGCCAAGACCCAAAATCAGCCGCCCACTCAGGGCTGATTCACTCGCCGGAGAATTCTCTGGCTTTTTTAATCGCTGCGCTCGTACGAATTACGAATTTGAACGAATATACGAATTGTCATCATGTCATCTTGAGCGAAGTGAGTCCTACGAATGAAGTCGAAAGATCTGGCTTGACAGTCTCGTCTCATGTGCTACTTTTCACGCGCAAAAGGAGGCCGCACAATGAAAAAAGACGAACTTGTCTACGAATTGCTCTTGAGCAGGGCTTTCGACGAGCCAAAGACTTTTGAGGAATGGGCCGAGGGGTTCAAGCACTGCAAGACAGAAGATGAGGTCGTAGCCTATTTGAGGGCGCCGACTCGCCCAGAGTCAAGCTATTACCATGTCAGGCCCAAGGTCGTCGCGTTCATCTTGGATGTCATGGACTATGTCGATGGTGGTGCAGCCAAGATTATGGCGCACGGCGATTCGCCCCGAATGGCCATCCAGAGATTCAAGACGCAAAGCGCTTTGGCCCTGGTCGAATACCTGGGCATGCCCATAAAAAGTTGCCGGTGCCAATGGATCTATGACCTGGTGTCCGAACCCCGATTGTTCGCGGACTTGATGCACTGTCTCGCCAGGCACGCTGACGATGACTTCTCCAAGTTCATGCCTCAAGAACGCGAAACCATCACTGAGTTCTTGCGCATCTGCTTTGAGCTCGATGGGAAAAAAACAACGGAGTTCCAAGCGATGCGGGACCAGAACCTTGATGCTCTCTACATCGCCATGATTCATTTTGGCCTTGGGGAGCTTATCAAAAAGAAGGCTGACCAAAAGTCGATCGAGGCGATG
>CAZPAP010000019.1:0-18723 GCA_964584725.1 uncultured Gammaproteobacteria bacterium | reverse complement strand
GGGCAGTCGCGGCATGAAGCCGACCGTCCGTGGCAAGGTCCTGAAGCCGGTTGACCACCCGCACGGCGGAGGCGAAGGCAAGCACCCGATTGGTATGAAATATGCCAAGACCAAGTGGGGCAAGCACGCCATGGGTGTTAAGACCAGGCGCAAGAACAGGCCCTCGGATCGCTTAATCCTTCAGCGCCGCAAACGTAACCAATAAAACACTATGTCCAGAAGCTTAAAAAAGGGACAATTTACCGAACCCAGGCTGTTGGAGAAGCTAGCCAAGCTTAAGCCGGGCGAGAAGACCGTGATCAAGACCTGGTCGCGCTGTTCAACCATCACCCCTGAGATGGTCGGTGTTACATTTGGCGTGCACAACGGCAAGAGCCACATTCCCGTGCTCGTAGTCGAGAGTATGGTGGGCCACAAACTCGGTGAATTTTCGCCAACGCGTAAATTCCAGAGGCATGGCGGCAAGATCCAAAAGACCATCGAAGCCGGAGCCGCTGCCGGAGCTGCACCTGCAGCTGCCGCGCCTGCTGCCAAATCTTCTAAATAAACATATATATGGAAGTCACTGCTAAACTCATTCGCCTTCGCATGTCCCCGCGCAAAGTCCGCCTCATAGCTCGGCTGATTTCGCGTAAGACAGTGCAGGCCGCCGAAACCCAGCTCGTATTTTTGAAGCAGATTGCAGCCGAACCCATACTCAAGCTTCTGAAGTCTGCGATCGCCAATGCTGAGCATAATTTCAAATTGGATAAGGACAAGCTCTGGGTCAAATCCATCACAGTCGATGCCGGAGAAACCATCAAACGCTCCAGGCCTCGCGCTTTTGGCCGCGCCGCGCCTATCCGCAAGCGCACCTCGCACATCCATTTGGTGTTGACTGATGATGTGCGCCCGACCAAAGCCAAAAAGACTTATAAACCTCGGGTCCGCGCAACGCTGAAGGCTAAACCGGCCGCAGCGCCTGTGGTTGAGGCCGCGCCAGCTACGAACGAATAATAATATGGGACACAAAGTACATCCACGAGCATTTCGTCTTGGAACGACCACAACCTGGCCGTCACATTGGTTTGCGCGCAACGAGCAGTACAAGAGCAATATCGAGCAGGACTACAAGGTAAGGAATTTTTTCAAGAAAGAATTGAAAGATGCGGCCATCAGCTCGGTCATGATCGACCGCTCGCGCGGATCGCTCAACATCACGCTCGCGACAGCCAAGCCGGGTTTGGTCATCGGCCATTCAGGCACTGGCGTTGAGGATCTGAAGAAAAAGTTTTTGAAGGAATTTTTCCCGGGCAAGCGCATCCAGTTCCAGTTGAATGTGACTGAAGTGGCCAAGGCCGCCTTGGATTCGACCGTTGTCATGCAGCAAGTCATTGCCGAACTGGAACGCCGCATGCCTTTCCGCCGCGTGCTCAAGCAGACGATCGAGCGCGTCAAAAAAGGCGGCGCTTTGGGCGTCAAAATCGCTGTTTCCGGCCGCTTGAACGGTGCGGAAATTGCGCGCCGCGAATGGTTGGGCTGGGGCAAGATCCCTCTTTCCAATCTGCGTGCTGACATCGACTATGCCCAGGATTTCGCCCAAACAATGATGGGCACCATCGGAGTAAAGGTCTGGATCTATCGCGGCGACGTGTTTGCCAAGGATAGGCGCGATTTATATCAACCCACCACCACGCGCGGACCAGGCGCACGCGACCGCGATGCACGCCCTGGCCAATTTGACCGCCGTGATAACCGCGGGGCACAAAGAAGTCCGTCCGGAGTGGGCGCACGTCAATCCGTGTAAAGTAACTTACGAATATGTTGATTCCACGCAAAGTAAAACACAGAAAATGGCATAAAGGCCGCGGACGCAATG
This sequence comes from uncultured Gammaproteobacteria bacterium, assembly GCA_964584725.1. Classification (GTDB taxonomy): domain Bacteria; phylum Patescibacteriota; class Patescibacteriia; order 2-12-FULL-60-25; family 2-12-FULL-60-25; genus MWCR01. The sequence continues at coordinate 16,865 of CAZPAP010000019.1, read as the reverse complement.
TCCGCATCGCAACCGACAAGGTCTTCCTTGCCTTCGGCAGTTTTGGATTGAAGGCGACCACACCGGCTTGGCTCACCTCGCGCCAGATAGAAGCTTGCCGCCGCGTGCTTACGCGCTATACGCGCCGCGGAGGCAAAATCTGGATCCGCGTTTTCCCGGACAAGCCTATTACCAAAAAAGGCAACGAAATCCGCATGGGCGGAGGCAAGGGCGGAGTGGACCACTATGTGGCTCCAGTCAGGCCCGGCACAGTGATCTTCGAAATGGATGGCATCCCAGAGGCCCAGGCCAAGGAAGCCATGAATCTCGCAGGTTACAAATTGCCTTGCAAGACGCTTTACCTAACCCGCACGTAATATGAAAGCAAAAGATCTCAAACAGCTCACAACAAATGAGCTCCAGACCAAGATAGCCGAGACGCGCGGTCATGTACGTGACTTGCGGTTCAAGGTGACCACCCGCCAGCACTCCAAAGTCCGCGACTTGCGAAAGTCGCGCAAGGATTTGGCCCGGATGCTCGCCCTTCTCGCCATAATGAGCAAATAAACATATGGAAACTACTAAACAATCTGCGCGCAGGCGCCTGATCGGAACCGTGAAATCCGCCAAGATGGCCAAGACCGTCGTGGTTACGATTGAACGCAAAATCCAGCATCCCAAGTATGGCAAGACATACGCGGTTTCGCGTTCCTTCAAGGTGCACGATGCAGAGGCTAAGGCTCATGTCGGCGACGTGATCGAGATCGAGGAAATCCGCCCGCTCTCTTCGCAGAAGCGCTGGAGATACGTCCGCACTGTTAAGGCCCAAACAACATTATGATTCAACACAGAACAATGCTCGTAGTTGCAGACAACACGGGCGCTAAAAAACTGCAGTGCATCCGCGTTTTGGGCGGCTACCAAAAACGCTACGCTGGTTTGGGCGATATGGTCACCTGCGTGGTCAAGGAAGCTGTGCCGCACGGGACTGTGAAGAAATCAGACGTTGTGCACGTCGTGCTGGTGCGCGCCCACAAGGAAACGCGCCGCCCGGATGGCACATACATCCGCTTTGACGACAATGCCGGAGTCATAGTCGATAAAAAGACCAAGGAACCGAAAGGCACCCGCATCTTCGGCCCAGTGGCCCGCGAGTTGCGCACCAAAGGTTATATGAAAATCGTGTCTTTAGCCCCTGAAGTCCTGTAAATATATGTCCAAACTTTTGATCAAAAAAGGCGACATGGTCGCTGTCATCACCGGGAAGGACAAGGGCAAGACCGGCAAGGTAATGCAGACTTTTCCTAAGCTCAACCGCGTAGTGGTCGAAGGCGTCAACATCGCCAAAAAGCATTTGCGCGCGCGCAACCGCCAGGAAAAAGGACAAGTGGTCGAATTCTCCATGCCTTTGCATGCTTCAAACGTGATGCTGCTTGATGCGTCGGAGAAGAGGATTCGCCACGATGACCGCCCCAAGGCATAAAAATATATGAATCTCAGAGAACGCTACCAAAAAGAAATTTCGCCATCGCTCATGAAGTCGCTTGGCGTAAAGAACCGGCTTGCAGTGCCTAGGGTTAAGCATGTCACGATTTCGGTCGGCATCCAGGCCACGCAAAAAGATTCGAAGTTCATCGAAACCATCGATGCTACCTTAAGGCGCATCACCGGGCAAAAGCCCGTGGACACGCTGGCCAAAAAGTCAGTCTCTGGCTTTAAGGTGAGGGAGGGCATGGTGCTCGGCAAAAAGGTCACGCTTCGCGGCGAACGCATGTGGAGCTTCTTGGACAAGATGCTGAACGTCACATTCCCCCGTATCACTGACTTCCGCGGCATTTCCAAGAAACACATAGACAAGAACGGCAACCTTTCGGTCGGCTTCCGCGAATATCTGCCTTTCCCTGAGATCCGTCCGGACGAAGTCGAGCGCGTACACGGCCTGGAAGTGACGATCGCTTCAGATGCGGGAACTTACGAACGCGGCCTAGCTTTATTTAAAGAGCTTGGTTTCCCATTTCAATCCTAAAATAATATGGCTACAGAGAATCAAATCGCCAAATCAAGGCGCAAACCAAAGTTCAGCACCAGGCACGTAAACCGTTGCTGGCGCTGCGGACGCAGACACGGATACTTGAGGGACTTCGGCTTGTGCCGCATCTGCTTCCGTGAGCTCGCCACGCGCGGCGAACTGCCCGGAGTTAAGAAATCCAGTTGGTAAACCTATATGATAACAGATCCAATCAGCGACTTCCTCACGCGCTTGCGCAATGCGCAGGCCGCAGGACACGAGACCCTAACATCACCTTCATCCAAGATGAAGGTTGCCATTGCCAAAATTTTGGCCAATGAGGGTTTTGTTTCCGACGTTTCCGTGAGCAAAGACGGCCCCAAAGCCACGCTTGAACTCAAGCTCAAATATAACGGCCGCATTCCGGTTATCAGGAACATCCGCCGCATATCGACCCCAGGACGCCGCGTCTACCGCGGAGCATCCGAGTTGCCGCGCGTGCTTTCGGATATAGGTATTGCCATAGTCTCGACTTCTGCCGGAATCATGACCAACAAAGAAGCGCGCAAGCGCAGGTTGGGCGGCGAGGTTATCTGCGAAATATACTAAAAATATGTCACGTATCGGAAAAAAACCAATCTTGCTCCCGGCCGGCGTTGAAGCCACGGTGAGCGCAGACCAGATAGTCGTAAAGGGCCCCAAAGGCACCCTTACGGTTAAGTATCCGCCGCACACGAGCCTGACTCAGGACGCTGCGACCCGCGAGCTTAACGTGAAAATCGAGCAAGAAGACAATCTGCAGCAGCGCGCTCTGTGGGGCTTGGCTCGCCAGTTGGTGAACAATGCCGTGCTTGGCGTGCAAAAGCCATACGAGAAAGCCTTGGAATTCATCGGCGTCGGCTTCCGCGTCGCTTTGGTCGGGCGCGATCTGAAGATTGAAGTCGGTTTTTCGCACCCAGTGCTGTTCAAGATCCCGGAAGGCATTACTGCGACCGTGGACAAACAGATCGTCACGATTTCCGGCATAGACAAGCACTTGGTCGGCGAAACCGCAGCCCGCATCCGCAGGATCAAGCCACCGGAACCTTACAAGGGCAAGGGCATCAAATACACGACAGAAACCATTAGGCGTAAAGCCGGCAAGACTGCCACAAAATAAGATATGAATAACTCCAAATCCAAGCAGCAATCCAGCCTGCTCCGCATCCGCAGAGTCAGGGCCAAGATAACGGGCACAGCCGAGCGCCCGCGCCTTTCGGTGCGCAGGAGCTTGAAGCATATCTATGCCCAGATCATTGATGACGCTTCAGGCAAGACCCTGGTTTGGGCTTCTGATGCAGAACTAAAGACCAAGCTCAAGAAATCTGAGGCAGCTCTTGAAGTAGGCAAGCTTATCGCTGCACGCGCCAAGGAAAAGAAGATAGAAAAAGTCGTTTTTGATCGCAGAGACAAACGCTTCCATGGCCGCGTTAAGGCTGTAGCTGACGGCGCCCGCGAAGGCGGTCTGGTTTTCTAACCACAAATATTATGACTGACGAAATCAAGCAACCCGAGCAGAGCTCGGCTCCAGAACAAGCAGCAGCTCCAGTCGAGCAGGTATCGACACCGGTGGAGCAGGCAGCGACCGCGGCAGTAGTGCCGACGGATCCTTCGCGCGGCAACAAAGATCGTCGCGGCGGAAACGTGCGCGGCAGCAGGCCCCAGCGTGGAGGCGGAAACCGCGGCGGCAAAGGCGGGGGAAACGATCGCCGCAGGCCCCGCACCGAAGTCCCGGCTGAGTCTGACTATGAAGAAAAGAACATTGAAGTCGCTCGCGTCACCCGTGTCACCAAAGGCGGCAAGCGCATGCGCTTCCGTGTCTTGTCAGTGATCGGCAACCACAAGGGCCGCGTAGGCTTTGGCTTGGCCAAGGGTTTGGATGTGGCGGCTGCTACTTCCAAGGCCACGACTCAGGCCCGCAAATCATTGATTACTGTCCCATTGGTGAACGAGACCATCCCATATGCTGTCCAGGCTAAGTTCGCCGCAGCTGTCGTGCTTCTGAAACCAGCGCCTAAAGGCACTGGAGTCAAAGCCGGAGGCCCGGTGCGCACAGTCTTGGAATTGGCTGGCATACCGAACATCTCAGCCAAGATCTTAGGTGCGAAAAACAAGACTAATAACGTCAAAGCCGTGTTCGAAGCTTTGAAGCAGATTGTCGCGCCAGTAAAATCGGCCGAAACCGCATCTGCTCCGGAAAAAGTTTCCTAAACCAAAAATATGACTATTGAAATGCACACCATGAAGCCTGCGCACGGGTCCAAGACCAAGAGTTTTAGGGTTGGACGCGGCAATGCTTCAGGACGCGGCACGACTGCCGGCAAAGGCACTAAAGGCCAGCGCGCCAGAAGCGGCGGCAGGAACAAGCTCAAGCTCAAAGGCATCAGGGCCATGATGTTGTCGTTCCCCAAGAACCGCGGCTTCAAATCCTTGTACGAAAAACCAGAGACAGTGAGCTTGGAAATCTTGGCCAAGAGGTTCACTTCGCCTGGCATTGTTGACTTAGCTGCACTCAAAAAGTCCGGCTTGGTGAGCAAGCGCGCCCTCTCAGCCAAAATCATAGGCAAGGGCGAAATCAAGACAGCTTTGAAACTGGTAAAGATCACTGCCACGGCTTCGGCCAAAGAGGCGATAGAAAAGGCTGGCGGCCAGTTTGAGTCAAAGTCAAAAAAGTAAATAATGGCGCAGGTTGTGGTCGCAGGTAAAACATGCTAATTTATTGAGCAAATATGTGGGAAAAACTGCTTCAAGCTTGGAAAGTTAAAGAAGTGCGCAATGGCCTGCTGTTCGTGCTCGCCGTCATGGTCCTGGTTAGGATCACAGCGCACATACCGCTCCCGGGAATAGACCTGGCAGCTTTGCGTAGGTTTTTCGATGCGAATCAGGTTTTGGGCATGTTGAGCTTGTTTTCGGGCGGCGCAATCACGAATTTTTCCGTCGTTGCTCTGGGAGTCGCGCCTTACATCACGGCCAGCATTATCTTCCAGCTGCTTACCATGATCATTCCCAAGCTTGAGGAGATCCAGAACGAAGGGGAATCAGGTACGCGCAAAATCCAGCAATGGACCAGGCTTTTGACTGTGCCTCTGGCCGTTGTCCAATCATTTGCTTTGATTGCTTTGCTCAAGCAGTCGCAGATGAACATCATGACCCAGACAGACATCCCGCATTTGGTTTCTTTGATCGCCACTGTTACGGCCGGCACCATGTTCTTGATGTGGCTGGGAGAGCTCATGTCTGAAAAGAAAGTCGGTAACGGTATTTCACTTTTGATTTTTGCCGGCATTGTGGCCAGTTTGCCCCAGACAGCATCCAGGTTCATGGCTACCTATGATTCATCCCAGTGGATTTACGTCGTGCTGTATGCAATCGTCGCAGTCGTAACCATCGTGGGCGTAGTCTTTGTCAACGAGGCTCAGCGCAATATTCCTGTGCAATATGCCAGGCAAGTTAGAGGACAGGGTTCTTATTCCGGGGGAGTGGCCACGCATTTGCCGCTCAAGCTCATCATGGCTGGCGTGATCCCGATCATCTTTGCCATATCAATGTTGTTGTTCCCTTCGGTCATTGCCCAATTCTTTGCTCAGGCCCGCACGCCCTGGTTGGCTGACGCTGCACGCTGGGTGCTGGTGATCATGCAGAACCAGTGGGTTTATGCTGTCTTATATTTCGGCTTGGTGTTTGCTTTTACCTTTTTCTACACTTCAGTCATTTTCCATCCGGACAAGATCGCGGAAAATCTCCAGAAGCAAGGTGGCTTTATCCCAGGCATTCGCCCAGGCAAGCCTACAAGCGAATATTTAGACCTCGTCATCAACCGTTTAAACCTGTTTGGCGCGGCCTTCCTTGGTTTGATTGCCGTCTTACCATTAGCAGTCAAAGGCGCTGGTGGATCGCAGATTCTGGCCATTGGCGGTACCTCGCTCTTGATCGTAGTCTCCGTGGTTATTGAATCCGTGAAACAAGTTGAGGCTCAGGTCACAATGAGGCAGTACGATTCATACTAAAAACTCGCATCTCGTAGCTCGCAACTCGCATCTCGATTACAAAAAACGGCTCAACAGGGCTGTTTTTTGGTGGTCGGGGGTTGACAAAGGCTCATTTTTATGCTAAGCTTGCTCGTTAAAGATGTTCAAGCAGTGCACCTATCACATGAGAAGAAAGGGAAGATGACAATGAGATACTTGCTAACGGTCATGGTTTTGATGGTGTTGGTTGGGTGTGGCGGCAGCGTTGAGGTGACAGACGGTCAGACCGACTTGCCGCAGGGCGGTAGTGCCGGTGCAGCAGGTGTGGGTACTGGCGGATCATCTCTTGGCGGAGCTGGCGGATCATCGAAAGCTGGTTCCGGGGGCTTGCCCATTGGAGGCTCGGCCGGTTCACCAACCGGAGGGTCTGCGGGCCAGCCCGATGCAGGTGATGCTGGTTGCTCACCGGAGCTCAACGTCGAGTTGATGATGCACTATTCTCCAACAGCTTGCCCGGGCATGGTCGCGATCCTGACCCTGATCTTCAACATGACGGCAACATGCCAGGACATGGAGATCGGGACCATGGCCTTCCAGCTCGTGTCTCTGGATTTCGATTCAGAGGATACTGCGCCATTCTGCAAAGGGTCGTGTACCTCGGTGAGCGACTGGTATTTCCACAATATCAAGCTTGTCAATACGACTGGTCAGACTCTGATGGGGCCGGTCGAACTCAAACCCTATGCCGTGAATGCGCCAGCGTACATCAGTTTCACTGACTCGATCCAGCTCAAGGCTGGCATGCCCGTGGTGGCGATCGTACAGTTGGACGTGGCGGATTCTTTCGCCTCGCCTCTACCCAAGACCCGGTATGCAGTGCACTTCAACTTTGCCGATACGGGGAACGGTAACATCCCATTGATCGTCAAGAATGAAGTGGATCCGCAGGCGGCCTTTACGGTCACTCAAGCCTGCAACTGATTCTCGCGCATCCGCGCGGCAAAGAGCACACTCGCTCTCGCCGTCCGGGTGCGCTTTTTGTTTTATCGCTCCGCTCGTACGAATTACGAATACGAACGAATGTACGAATTGGTTATTGGAAATTTGGATATTTTTTGGTAATTGGTAATTGAGTATTGGTAATTGTTATCAACCCCGCTTAGTGCTATCATTTGCTCCATGAATACCGTTGATAGGCAGGATTTGCCGGCATGGAATTGGTCTTATCTAGTATGCTATTTGCTTATAGGCGCGATTTCTGTCGCCTGCTTCTTTTTGCTTGGAAAACGCGGCTTTATTTTGCCTGATTCTGTTTACTGGGTAGAGGCCGCGGCCTTGGGCCTTTTGATAATCACCATGATTTTCAGTATGGTGCGCAAAAGCATTTCATACATGTGGTGGGAAACTGTTTTGTGGCTGCTTTCAATCTGCGGAATCTGGATTTTGTCCTTGTCTATTCTGCCTTTGCCTTGGGCGCTGACTTTGTCTGGCGTGCTGACGCTGATCCAGTATTTTTTGCCGCGCGTTTTCATCAGCAATATTTCAGTGCTGTATGGCGCAGCCGGAATCGGATTATTGATTGCGACCAAGTTTCCTTTTCTTGCTCTCTTGGTCTGCGCCATCGGAGTCGTGGCTTATGAATACTTGCGCGCAGACAACATGAGCCTTGCGACTTTATTTTCCGAGGCCATGAAAGTCGGCATTACGCCGGGTTTGCTTTTGCCTGCGCAGCTGAAAAATTGGTTTGCGAAAAATTCAATTGTCTGGAACCCGGGCGTGGGCAAGATCGCAGGCCTGCTTCCGTTCATCATCAGCTCAGCCCTATTGTTCCAATTAGCTGTTCAACCTTTTTTTGTGGTTTTGGCCATGATTTTGCCCTGTTTCGTGGCTTGGGCCTGGGGAATGGATACAAAACGTGAACTTCGATCATGGGCATTTTTGGCAACAATCGTTTTTTCCTATATTCTATTTGGCGTTTTCCGCATGCTGTAATTTATGAAAAGCAAACGCGTCTGTGCAGTAATTTTCGGACCTCAAGGGAGCGGCAAGGGCACTCAGGCGCTTTTGATTTCCGAACGTTTCGGAATTCCTTTGATCGGCTCCGGTGAACTGTTCCGCGCAGAAATGTCAGAGAAAACAAATTTAGGAAAACTCGTGGGCAAGTACGTGAGCCAGGGTTTGCTCGCGCCAGATGAATTGGTGAACGCGGTCATGATCCGCCAGCTCAAGAACATGGATTTGACGCGCGGTTTTATTTTGGATGGCTATCCGCGCAATGTGGAGCAAGCCACGCACCTTGATCATTTGCTTAACATTGATCTGGCTATCCAGCTTAAAGTAAGCGATGAGCTGGTCATCAAACGTTTGCATGGCCGCTGGCAATGCCCCAAGTGCAAGAGCACATTCCATCTCACGGAAGCGCCGCCAGCCAAGAAAGGCATTTGCTCAATCTGCGGGGGCAAGCTGATCAGGCGTGAAGACGATACAGAAGAGATCATCAAGCAGAGGCTTAAAGCCTATCATTTCATGACTGCGCCTTTGGCCCAGTATTACAGGCAAAAGGGCGTGCTTTTGGTCATCAACGGCGAGCAGGCTATACCCTACGTATTTGAGGACATGATCAAGAAGATGAGTAAGTTGGGGTTTAATTAAACAGCTTATTACTTGGTTTTTTAGAGTGTTAGTGCTAATCTGGTGTTGCTTATGATACGTTTAAAAACAGCGGAAGAAATAGAAAAAATGAAGCAGGGCGGCAAGATTTTGTCGCAGACCCTGTCTAAAATAATGCAGGCTTGCGTGTCTGGAGCACATACAGAGGAATTGGATAGGATGGCGCGCGAGGAAATGAAAAAGCACGGGGCAGAGCCCTCGTTTTTGGGTTATAAAATAGATAAGGATGACACGGCTTATCCATCTGCAGTTTGCATCTCCATCAATGACGAGGTGGTGCATGCCGCAGCCACGCCAGACAGGGTGCTGAAGGATGGCGATTTGGTCAGCCTGGATATTGGCGCTTGGTACCCCGTAAAGGATCCTTCGGATCCCACGGGGGAGCCTCAGGGCATGGCCACGGATATGGCAGCCACGGTCTGCGTGGGCAATTGCAGTGCAGAAGCGCGGGCCCTTTCGCAAGATACCAAGCAATCGCTTAAAGAGGCTTTGCGCGTGGTCAAAGAAAACGCATGGGTGCATGAGATCGGCGCTGCGATCGAGGACTATCTGAAACCGAAAAAATACGGAATCGTGAAAGACCTGGTCGGCCACGGCGTGGGCCATGGCATCCACGAAGACCCGCAGATCCCGAACTATCATGAGCGCCGCGTGGCACCAGTCAAACTCAAAGCAGGCATGTGCATTGCAATTGAACCAATGATTACCTTGGGCGATTGGCGCGTAAAGAACAAAGAGGACGGCTGGACAGTCGCGACCGCAGACGGGTCTTTGGCCGCGCACTGGGAAGTAACTATCGCAGTCACCAAGAGCGGGTTTGAGTTGATTACTCCTTGGCCTGACGAATCCTAATATGCGAATCCTTGGAGTTGATTACGGAGAAAGCAAGATCGGCATCGCACTGGGCGATACTGAGACGAGGATCGCCAGCCCGTGGATGATTTTGGAAAATCAGGGACATGGCGAATCCATCAAGCAGATCAAACTTATTTTTGAAAACGAAAAAGCCGAGAGAATCGTAGTTGGCATACCTGTCTCGCTTAAGAATCCAGACCAGGAAAACGAGCAGGTGCGGACCATCAAGCGCTTCATCGCTGATTTAAGGACGCAAAACATACCGGTAGACGAGCAGAATGAGATGTTATCGAGCGCCCAAGCCGCATATTACATGCATCAGACCGGATCCAAGAACCAGGATGATGCTGTGGCTGCGTCAATTATGCTTGAGGCATATCTGAACAGACAGAACGGCTAGGTGTCATTTCGAGCGACTGCGAGAAATCGCTCGTCAAATAAATTAATGAGCATCTCAGACAAGGGATCTCTCACATTCGTTCGAGATGACATACATACGTGATCAGGTGATCGTACTTAAGAAGTCGGCCTACCGGGAAACAGACCGGAGGTATTTTATGTACGGCTTGGAACACGGGTTGCTGATTGCCGTGGCTAGGGGAGCGTCCAAGACTACAGCGAAACAAGCTTGCTCGCTTGAGCCCTTGTCTTTCGCTGACGTCATGAATGCGCCTGGCAAAGCGCACGCACATCTCGCCGTGGCTACAACGTCTCACGTCTCACGTCTCACGTCTCACGTCGAACCGCGAGTTGCGAATAGCGAAAAGCGAAAATTGGGGGCGTTGGTAGTCGGCGGAGCTTTCGCGGACTTGTGCCTCAATTTACTTAAGACCGGGATTGCGGACAAAAGAATTTTTGAACTTTGGCAGCAACTCCTTTCATGTCTCTCTGATTTGCCGCAAGAACCGACTGCATATCGTTCCAAATTATTGTATGCTGCGGCCGCGCTTAAGCTCCTGAAGCTTTTAGGCTATGGCCCAAGCCTCAATACCTGTTTGTCTTGCCGCCGCGAAATAGAACGCGAAGAAGCCAAGTACTCGCTGGACAATAATGGCGTGCTCTGCACTTCGTGCGCTACGCGCGATACCTCGGCCTTGTTTTTGGAGGCCAATGCCTTAGCTTGTTTGCGCCTCATGGAAAGTGCGGCTTTTGTTGATCTGCTCCCGGTTTCCATCCCTACTGATGCCTTGCAAAAGGCCTTGAATGCTGTGCGCTTGGCCCTCCAGCACGCGCCTTTGGACCGCGAACCGCATGGCTTGGCCACGATTGAGCGCATAATGGCCTAACATTGACTTTAGAGTGAAAATAAGCCAATATTATCTACATTGAATAAAGAAAAAAGATCAAAGAAGCTTCTTTAATCTTTAGTCTTTGTTCTTTATTCCAAAAGTATGCAAACCTTTATATCAGATTTTTCAGGACTCGTGGGCCAGAGCGCAACCATCAAAGGCTGGGCTTACAATGTCCGTTCTTCGGGCAAAATCGCTTTTCTCCAAATCCGCGACGGGTCTGGTTTTGTGCAGGCTGTGTGCGTGCAAAGCCAAGTGGATGAGATTACCTGGAATCGTGCGCTTGAGGTCACGGTCGAGTCTTCAGTCATTGTAGCAGGCATTGTGACCAAGCATCCCAAGCAGGCAGATGTGTACGAACTTCAGGTCACGGGTTTAGAGATTGTCCAGAAGTCCGAAGAATATCCCATCGGCAAAAAAGAACATGGCCCGGATTTTTTGTTGGACAACCGCCACTTGTGGCTGCGAGCGCAATCGCAATGGGCAGTCATGCGCATCCGCAACACAATCATCAACGCGACCTATGATTGGATGCGCGACAATCATTTCATCAAAATTGACTCACCGATACTCACGCCCAATGCTTGCGAAGGCACGACTGAATTATTTGAGATAGATTATTTTGAAGATAAAAAAGCGTATCTCGCGCAGTCGGGTCAATTATATATCGAAGCCGCCATCGCCTCAGTCGGCCGCTGTTTTGATTTTGGCCCGGTTTTCCGCGCTGAAAAATCCAAGACCCGCCGCCATTTGATTGAATTTTGGATGATGGATGCTGAAGCCGCGTTCGTGGAGCATAAAGAGAACATGGATATCCAGGAACAACTCATCTCTTTCATAGTCAAGCGCGTGCTTGAGACTTGCCAGGAAGAATTGAAGCTTTTGGAACGCGATCAAGAGCCACTGAAAAAAGTCGTGGCGCCTTTTTATCGCATCACGCATGCCGAAGCCATCAAGCTTTTGCGCGAAAAGGGGAGTGACATCGGCGATATGGACGACCTCGGCGCTGATGATGAGACCATCCTTACCCAAATGTACGACAAGCCGATTTTCATTGAAAAATATCCAGCCGAAGTCAAAGCGTTTTACATGAAGCGCGACCCCAATGATCCGCGGTATGTCTTGAATTCTGATTTGCTTGCGCCCGAAGGCTATGGCGAAATAATCGGCGGGTCTCAGCGCGAGGATGACTACGAAGAATTGATCAAGCGCGTGCGCGAACATAATTTGCCCGAAAAAGCTTTCCAATGGTATTTGGATTTGCGCAAATACGGGTCTGTCCCGCACTCGGGCTTTGGCTATGGCTTGGAGCGCATCGTGGCCTGGGTTTGTGGCCTGCACCACGTGCGTGAAACCATACCGTTCCCGAGGCTATTGAATAGACTGGAACCGTAAGATTTATTCCTCTTCGCTTCTCCCTTAATAAGGGAGACTTTAACGTACAGGTATTGACAGTTGGGGCAAAGGATGTTAAATTCTTTGCCGTTCTTACTTTTATGTCTTAGAGACGCATCCCCGTAAAAGTCGACATAATGTCGTCTCACGGGGGAGACCACAACCCATTTGGAGAATGTGCATGACTCAGACGATGAAGACGAGCGGAGGAGAATGTTTTGGCAAGGCGCGAGTCAGGCAAAGGCAAAGGCCCAACCCGTTTTACGTGCCAGCCGCACCCCAGTCCAACACGTCGGAAATCTGCGATGCAGAAGAGCTCGAGGAAGTGGAGGCTGCTGAAGCCGCGCCTGAGTCCAGGCCAGCCTTCATTCCGCCAGCCGAGGATGTCCTGCGCACGCTGGCCAGGGACGTGGTGAAAGAACTTCGGGTGGATGATGATCTGACAGAATTCTTTCCGATCTTTGAGGTCTATGCCAGGATTTGCAGTCCTGGGTTGCCGAGCGCCGCTGTTGGGAATTTCGTGCTAGCCGAGCTTCGTCGCCATCTGAGCGTGATCAAAGCCAAGCCCGACCGCCCTGAATCTGAGAAGATTCCTGAGATGCTCGTAGCACATGGCAAGGTCCTGCCAGGCCTGATCAAGGCCAGGCTGGAGATTGCGGTCAAGGAGCCGAGTAATGGCCAACGCCTGCAATCCGGGCACTGGATTTACCCCATCACGATCAGCTCTCGGCGCTGCCACATCTTGGTCAAGCGCAATGGCCAGACCCAAGTCATCGGCCTCCTGACCGAGAAAGAGCTCAAGGACATGCGCCTGAAGGAGGCAAAGAGCCGCAAAGGCACTTTCCACCGCCACGCGCCTGCCAGTACCCGCTAAAGCGGGATTTATTCCCCTTTGATCCACCTTTGGTCAAAGGGGCTTTTTGTATTGACGTTTTCGATTTAAGGGAGCATCATCTGCCTCGTACTTTGACTAGCTTATTCAGGCCAGAACTCCGTAAAAAGGAGGACAGGAATGGGTAGCATCGCATTTAGGGCAGGTGAAGCCGCACCACAACAAGATTACTCGGACCAATCTTTCGGTCAGATTTGCCAATTGGCGTTTAGCAACTATCCACGGGCCAAGGCCCTAGAAATAGTCGCCTGGCTAGAGCCTGTGTTCTCTTGGAACTTTGAACTTGCACAACCAGCTATTGATTTGGAAGAGCAGGTCTTACATGCCTTGCACTGGATTGACCGCAAGGAGCTCGACTCTATGCTGGTGGTCGATGTACATGCTTGGTGCAGGAATTATTCTGACGCTCAGATGGATCTAGCTAGGCTCGAGGCCACGGCCATAGAACATGATCAAAAGCTCGAGGCCAAGACCTTGAAAGCAAGAGTCGGTTTCCATGAAGGCAGGGAAATCGAATATGATTTTTACGAATGGCTGTATAGGCAATTTCGCCCCATAATAAACAGTCCTGCCTTTGGAGAGTTCAGCAACCGTCTCCTTCGGCAGATGGGGGCTGTGGTCGGTACTGGATTTATGGGTCTGCTTCATACGCGCTTGCTCGAGGCAGTGTGTCTGCCCTGCATGTATATATTGGTCGACCTGCATGACGAGGCAGTGAAGTGCGATGCCGAGCTCAGGTTGTTCATGGCTGGCACGCCCTTGGTCGGCATCAAGTCTTTGCGCCCGGTAATCCTGGCCAAAACCCCAGCTTCACGCGGTTAAGTCTCAAAGCAGTTTGCAAAAGCTGCTTTTTTTAGTAGAATGAAAGAATTATGATAACTGAAGGAAAAGGCTCAAAGTTCGGATGGTTCACTTGGATGGCTGTTGGTTTGATTTTGGTTGCGGCTGTCATCATCGCTGTTTTTAAGTTCTGGCCGAACAATACAGCCCCGCAGGCCATCTCACCAGGAATAAATCTGGGAGAGGAAGGCGCTAAATGCGGAGGCGAAATGAGATTGCCTTGCAAGCCTGGTTTGGAATGCAATGCACAGAACCAAAACGAAGGGACTTGCGTGAAATCAAATACGCCGGTGCAGAAAGCGCAACCCACGACATAAGGGGCTAGAACTGAAGATTGTAATTGACTGCCAGTGATTTTGAGGGTAGTATTTTTGGATATTATGCAACGTACAATGATTTTAGACGCGGTCAAAAAGGCCGGACAAACCGTGTGTATCAAGGGTTGGATCCACTCCAGGCGCAACATGAGCAAGCTGGCTTTTTTGGATATTAGGGATCGTTCGGGCTTGGTCCAGGTCGTGCTTGTGCCCAGCGAGCTCACATTGTCCGCGCAAAAACTGATGGACGAATTGCGGCCAGAAGATGCGATCTGCATCACAGGCATTGTCCAAAAAAGAGGGGAGAAGCAGATCAACCCCAATTTACCGACCGGAAGCATTGAGATATTGGGCAAGGACATTGAGGTCTACAATCATGCCAAGACCACGCCGTTTGAAGTGGACAAGGATACGTCGGGCGTGAACGAGGAAATGCGCCTCAAGTACCGATATCTGGACTTGCGCACTGCTCGCATGCAAAAGAACCTGGAGATGCGCGCCAAGGTCACGCAATCGCTCAGGAAGTTTTTGGTCAAACAAGGATTTTTGGAAGTTGAAACACCGACCTTGGTCAAAGGTACGCCCGAAGGCTCGCGCGAATACTTGGTCCCATCCAGATTGCATCCTGGCAAATTTTATGTTTTGCCTCAGTCTCCTCAACAATTCAAACAGCTCCTCATGGTGGCTGGCATCGAGAAGTACTTCCAAATCGCCAGGTGCTATCGCGACGAAGATGCGCGCGGCGACCGCCAGATGGAATTCACCCAGCTTGATCTTGAGATGTCTTTCGTGAAACAGGAAGATGTCCTGAAGCTCGTAGAAAAGATGATGCTTGCTTTGATCAAAGAAGTCGCGCCTGAGAAAAAGCTTTCGTTCAAAAAGTTTCCGCGCCTTTCATATAAAGACAGCATGAGCCAGCACAGCACAGACAAGCCGGACTTGAGAGTCGACAAAAACGACCCGAATGAGCTGGCATTTTGCTGGGTCATAGATTTTCCAATGTTCGAAATGGGGAGTGACGGCAAACTGAACACTGCCCACCATCCTTTCTGTGCCATCAACCCTAAGGACAAGAAATATCTGGACAAGGATCCGCTCAAGGTCCGGGCTTGGAGCTATGATTTGGTGTTGAACGGCTATGAACTCTCATCCGGCTCCATCAGGATCCACGAGCCTGAGATGCAGAAAAAGATTTTTGAGATTTTAGGCATGTCAGACGATGAAATCCAGTCAAAGTTCGGGCACATGTTAGAGGCCTTCCAGTACGGCGCACCCCCGCACGGAGGTGCGGCGCCGGGCTTGGACAGGCTGGTGATGCTGTTGTGCAATGAGCCCAATATCCGTGAAGTAATTGCCTTTCCCAAGACCGGCGATGCGCGGGATCTGCTCATGGGCGCGCCGTCCGAGCTGCCGGCTGACCAGGTCGCGGAAGCACACATCCAAATTATTAAGAATTGAAAAAAGAAGAAAGAAAAAAGACCAAAGTTATGGCAGTCATTTACGATAAAATCTTAAAACCAGTGTTTTTCCTGATGGACCCGGAGTTTATCCATCACCGGATCAATGATTTTGGTTCTGTGCTCGGACGTTTTGGCGCTACCAGGTCAATCGTCAGGTTTTTTTGCAAACCCTATGCTGACCCGGTTCTGCAAACTCAAATCGCCGGCATTAAACTCCAAAACCCTCTTGGAGTTGGCGCTGGTTTTGATAAAGAGGGCAGGATAGTGCATACGCTGAATGAGGTCGGCTTCGGTTATGTTGAGGTCGGATCCATCACCGGTCAACTCAGCCCGGGCAATCCGCGCCCGCGCTTGTGGCGCTTGCCAGAGGATCGCGCACTTGTGGTCAACTATGGCCTGCTTTCAACCGGAGCTGATGCAGTCAAAAATCGATTTGCCACAATCGCTAAAGACCGTCCTTGGCCGATTCCGGTCGGCGTCTCAGTCGCGAAATCAAATGTGCCTGGATTGTCTGGTGAGGCTGGCATGCAGGATCTTTTGGATGCATATCAAAAACTTGAGCCGTTCGCATCTTACATGACAGTCAATGTTTCTTGTCCGAATGTTGGCGATGCCAATCAATATTGCCAGGACCCGCTTTTGTATCGCGAACTTTTGTCGCGCTTGGATGCGATTCATCCGTCCAAACCAGTCTTTTTCAAGCTCTCGCCTGACTTGAGCGATGAACGCGTATTGGAAATACTCAAAGACACGGAAAAATATTCTTGGGCCAAAGGTTTTGTGCTTACGAACCTCACGCATGATCGCACAGGTCTCACGTCAAAGAATTTAGCCAAAGCCACCAAAGGGGGAGTGTCTGGCCAGCATCTCAAGATGAAAGCCGATCATATGCTGGCTGTGGCAGCCAAGGCTGGGCGCCCGCGTTTTGAATTCATCGGGCTTGGCGGCATTGAAACAGCCGAGGATGCGTATCGCAAAATCAAGCTTGGCGCCTCAACCATCCAGATCGTCACCTCCATCATCTACAATGGCCCGACTTTCCCGTCGCAGCTGCTTAGAGATCTTGCTGAGCTGGTCAAAAAGGACGGCTATACGTCAATTGCCCAAGCTGTGGGAAAAGACCTGTAAACCAGTTGATTGCCTGGCGCTTTTT
>CAZPAP010000018.1:15661-18838 GCA_964584725.1 uncultured Gammaproteobacteria bacterium | reverse complement strand
CTCGGCATTTTTGACTGTAATCGCTAAATTGACGGTTGACATTTCGATAGCTTCCGTTAGATCGCGAATCAACTTTTCTCTACTGTAAACCGTTTCGCGTGAGTAGCCGGAGTGTCCTGGAATCGGCAAATAAGTTATAATTTGCAGAAGTCTATAGAACTTATTTTCATCATTTTCTCTGTTGAGTTCATCGATAATATTGGTGCTATATGCGTGATTATAGCCATCATCATTCCAGTCCTCAGGGATTCCTAAGGTTAGACAGAATTGTCTTATGCCTTCTTCCGTAGTTCGGTCGTCTATATCTTTAAAAACAGTCAGAATTCTGGTTTTGAATTTTTTAAACTCATCTGCGTAAGACGAAGTTTTGGTTATTGAGAATCTTTTATTAAATTCCTCCATTTTTTGCCCGTAGTTCATAGTTGTTCAATCTTCGGAAACAAGATCTTCGGCTCCGGTAAATCAGACCCTGGCCTCAATCCTCCCCAAGCTTTTAATTCTTTGAAATTCTTTTTGCTTTCAACTGCGTAATCCTGACCAAGCTGCTCAATAATCTGTTTAGCAATGTCTGGCATTACAGGTTGGAGCATCCATGCGAAATGCCTACAAAGTTCAAGGACGGTATAAAGTACAATGGCTGCTTTTTGAGGATCCTCTTTTATGAGTTTAAATGGCTTTGTTTCTTCGATGTATTTATTTGCAATTATAAGAGAGACGTTTTCGTTGTTCCAAATCGCTTCCAATGCTAAATCTAAACGTGAATTCTTAATATATTGATCAATTGTCTGCCAAAGCAACTCCACGGTTTCTGCTCCATTCCACGATGTATTATCGAGAGATTTTCTTGTGGTCTCGATAGAGATATCGGGGATATGATTATTAAAATACTTTCTATTCATCGATATCGAACGGTTTACAAGGTTGCCTAATGTATTACCAAGATCGGTGTCGTAACGATTCGCTAAGCGCTTCTCGGAAAAATCACCATCTTCTCCGAAAGGTATTTCACGAAGCAAGAAGTATCGAATTACATCAAATGAATCGTATTTTTCGTGTATAAAATTCTGTTCGATTGAATCGGCTATATTCTTGAAAGGCTCCTTGATTAATTTAATTGGATCAATAACATTCCCAAGAGATTTGCTCATTTTCTGTCCGTCAACCGTGAAGAAACCGTGTGCGAAAACGCGTTCAGGCAAAAGTGCATTGTTATTTTCGTCGTGCAACAGCTCATCGCTCTTGGCCGCGCTCATGATCATGGCTGGCCACAAAGCGCAATGGAACTTGATGATGTCTTTGCCGATCAAATGCAGATTAGCTGGCCACCATTTTTTGAAAAGTTTGTCATCAGTCCCGTACCCGACAGCTGACATGTAGTTGATGAGCGCGTCAAACCAGACATAGATGCGCTGGGTGTCATCGCCTGGCACTGGAATGCCGCAGGAAATCTTTTTGGATTCGCGCGAAATGGAAAAATCACCCATGGCTTGCTTCACATAGTTCCTGATTTCGTTTTGCCTGGAAACTGGCTGAACAAATTCCTGTTTTTCGTGGTACAGCTTGAGCAGATCATCGCGATAGTTTGACGCGCGGAAAAAATAATTTTCTTCGCTCACGATTTCCAGCTCGCGATTCGGGTGCAAGGGGCACTTGCCATCAACTAATTCTGCTGCTGTCTTGAATTCTTCGCAGCCCGTGCAGTATTCGCGCTCATAAGTGTCTTTATAGATGTCGCCGGAAGCATCAACAGCTTTCCAAAAGCGCTCCACGGCTTTCAAGTGCCGCTCCTCGGTCGTGCGGATGAAGTCGTCGTAGCTGATGCCCAGCGTCTTCCAAGTGCTCTGCCAAATACCAGCCATGTTATCCAAATATTTCTGCAGATCTTTTTCGCCTGCTTTTTCCGCAGCTTCAACATTCTTCTGGCTGTTCTCATCCGTGCCAGTCAAGAAAAACGTTTCATCCCCGCGCAAACGGTGGGCGCGCGCCAAAGCATCCGCGACCACGGTCGTGTAAGCCGAGCCGATATGGGGCCGATCATTGATATAATAGATCGGCGTAGTAACAAAAAATTTCTTGTCCATGAGGCTAAGAATACGGGAAAATAGGGAGATTGTCTACTCCGGCGCCACTATCAGCACCGCCTCCCCTTTATCGCTCGTGGCTTTCACTTGCGCCAAAACCTCGGCTGCTGTGCCGCGATATAAAGTCTCATGCATTTTCGTGAGCTCGCGGCCCACGAACATCATTCGCTTGGCGTCCAAGGTCGTTGCCAGTGATTCCAATGTCTTGACCAAGCGATGCGTTGATTCAAAAAAGATAACGGCTTCTTTGCGAGCGGCCACGTCTTTGAAAAAAGTCTGCCTGCCTTTTTTGTGCGGGATAAATCCAAGGTAAGTAAAATGCTCGGTCGGGAATCCGCACACAGACATGGCGGTAGTCAGAGCCGATGCGCCTGGGATGGGGCTCACAGGAATCCCCGCTTCCATGGCGATTTGGACCAGTCGTCCGCCCGGATCATTCACGCCTGGCGTGCCAGCATCCGAAACATAGGCCACGTTTTTGCCGTCCAAAACCTCTTGCGCGACATAAGACAGTTGATGATCGTCAGAATGCTGGTGCAATGGCTTGAGCGGCTTTTTGATCTCGAATCTGGCGAGGAGTTTGGATGTGACGCGCGTGTCTTCACACACGATCAAATCCACTTCGCTCAAAATCCGCTTGGCGCGCAAAGTGATGTCTTCCAGATTGCCGATGGGCGTGGCAACTATGTATAGAATTCCTGGCATATTGGGATAGGATACTCCTCAGGTAAAGAGGGAGACAACTGTGATATAATGATTTGGTATGAAAAAGACACTATTTTTTGCGATTTTGGGCGTTTTCGCCTTATTGGGAGCTGGATGCAAAGCAAGCGAGCAGCCTGTGCAGACAGGCGCCATGCCTTTGCCCAAGTTGGATATACTTTCGCCTGGGTTAGCCTCATCCACCTGGCAGTCCTCCATCCACATCATCGGCACTACAGACGCCAAGATCGTCTGGGTGGCCAAGCTTCCGCACGAGCCATATCAGGGCAAGTTTGATATTGAAGTCAATTTGGATAAGGACCAAGCCAGTATCCCGGTCTCAGTCGGCAATGGCGTTGCGACCACGACCATTGATGTGAAGGTCACGAAAATC
>CAZPAP010000018.1:0-15651 GCA_964584725.1 uncultured Gammaproteobacteria bacterium | reverse complement strand
CCGCAAAAACCACTACTCCGACAAAAACCACGCCCCGACCGCCGACTACGGCGGCAAAGACCCCGTCAGCCAATCCAAAATCAACGCCCGCGCCTTTGTCCGTGAAATTTTCCGGCAGCGAAATGCAACTGGATGTTTCTTTGGATGCATATGGCGCGAATTTAGGCTGGACCATGGCATCCTCGGAATTCAAGACATATGTGATCGTAAAATCAACCACAGATCCGAATCTTTATTTCCCGAAACAATTCTGGATCAAGGCATTCAATGATATTTCCACCCGGGCTTGGCGCGACACGGCCGTGGCTGCCGGCAAGACAACGTATTACAGAGTCTGTAATATCGCACCGGATCAATCAGTGACCTGCGGCAATGTGGCGCATGTAACTAAATAACATCGCAACTCGCAACTCGTAGCTCGAATCTCGCAATATGAAAATTTACAAAATCTCTCTTATCGCAGGAATGTCCTGCTTAGTCGTGCTCGGCTTGGGCTGCGCCAAAAAAGAAGTACCCAAAAACCAAACTGCGCAAGGCCAAGAACAACCCTATCTGCCCAAGGATTTGTCTGACGACAAAAACTCAGATGCTTTCAAGCGCAGCCAGCTTGATTTGGCTGTCAAAAAATTCCATTTGGCGAAAAGTTTCAAGGCAAAAATAACCAAAGAGGATGCAAAAGGTACGACGACCGGTGATTTGGAATACATCAAGCCCTTGCGTTTGCGTGCATCCCTTAAGACGTCCGACAACCAGGAATTGGGCATGGTAGCCATCGGTTCCACAGTCTATATCCAGGCAGACAAGACCAAATGGGTCATCCAAAACGATGAGACTGCAAAATCTTTTGCTGAAGATTTTTTCGCCTCCATGGTCTCAAGCGATGATTCGCTCGCCTCTTTCGGCGTGCCGACTGACGCGCCCATCCAAATCAGTTATGAAGAAATTTCACAGTGTGATCTGTTCAAGACCAAATACAAACTGAACGACGCTTTATATGACATCAGTTTCTGCGTCAATTCCAAACCCGAGATCCAGTATGTCCAGATGCAGACCAATGACGGCCAGCTCAAGACAGTGTATTCGAACTACAATGATTTATTGGTTATCGAGCGCCCGGTCCTGCCTTTGCTCGAACCCAAACTGCCGACGGCAAAGTGACAAATGACAAGTATCAAGTTAAAAGTTACAAGAGCACTTTAAAACTCTTGTAACTTGTTTCTTTTAACTTGTCTCTGTTCGAGGATTCTTTTGGCGCTGATGGCGAACGTGGCCAAAAACAGCATGGCGCTCAGGATCTGGATGAGCACCAGGTTCAGTTTCCAGGCCAGCAAAAAAGTGGGCAGACAGAATGCGCAGAAAAACAACAGAATGTCTGATTCAGTCGCAATCCCCGGCTCTCTCCAGATGCGCATGATCAGGATGGCCGAGAAGCTGGCAACAAATCCGACCAAGAACCAGCCCAAAAAATCCATGCCAGGCACGCCTAAGATGGAACCGGATGAAGACCAGGACATGGCGCCGGCATTGCGCGCCAAAGGTTCTATGATCAGGGCTGCGGCCAAAGAGCAGATGCCAGTATCAAAAGCCCACGAGAAGATTTTTTTAGGATCATGCGATTCTGTTTTCGGCTGGTTGATGATCAGACAGATTCCGATTATGGCAGACCAAAGTATGGGCAAGGGCCAGGACACGCCCAAAGTCTTCCAGCCGAGTATGTCGTGGTAAGCCAAAAAACCAAATGGCCAGCCTTTGGCTGCGTTCAAGATCAGTGCGCCATAAACAAGGGCCAGCACAACGGCCATCACGCCCAAGCCGCGCCAATAGCCGAATCTGCGCATGTTGAAAGCCAAGGCCAAAACAAAAATACTTAAGAACCCGATGCCAGTGCCCCATAGCATCTCAAGGCTGAAATCATAGCGGATCAAACCAATGCAAGACCAGATGATGAAGACGGCCACGCACAGCAGGGTGATTTTAACGAGGCGACTGATCTTGGGATCCATAGTTAGTTTGTCATCTTGAGCGAAATGAGTCCGACGAATGAAGTCGAAAGATCTGGGTCGTTCTGACCAAACCAGATCCTTCGACTCCGTCCAACTCCGCTCAGGATGACAGAAGGAGTTATTACCGCCCTGGATGTTACATTCAAAGCCTGGCTCAGGCAATCTAAGGGTGTGGATTGTTTGGCTCCAGTTAGCTAAAATCCAGCTGTTGCATCAGATATAATTGTATGGTTTAATGTTAGCACTCACGCACTAAGAGTGCTAAACATATGCTTCCCCAAAATTTCACCACCAAAAGCCAAGAGGCCATCCAATTGGCTCATCAGATCGCAATAGAAAACGGCCAACAGGCTCTGGAGCCAGTGCATCTTTGCCTAGCATTGCTGCAGCAGGAGGGTTCTGTCGTGCCTTCTATCCTGAAGAAACTCCAGGTCGATATCACCCATCTGTTCAGCGACTTAAGCACCCAGCTGGCTCAGCTGCCAAAAGTCACGACTGATACGAACAATAGTTTGGGCCAGGTTTACTTTAGCCAGGATCTAGCCCGCGCCTTTGTGCAAGCCGAAAAAGCTGCGCGCTATTTTAAGGACGAATTCATTTCCACCGAACATCTGCTTTTGGCTTTGGCTGATACTCCGTCCGAAGTCGCGACCACGCTCGTAAAATACAATGTGGATACTGACAACATCATCAAATCTTTAAAAGATGTGCGCGGCAATGCCACGATTGATTCGCCCGAACCGGAAACCAAATACCAGGCTTTGATCAAATATTCCAAGAATCTGACTGAGCTGGCGCGCCAAGACAAGTTGGATCCTGTTATCGGCCGCGATGATGAGATCCGCCGCGTCATGCAAGTCTTGAGCCGCAGGACAAAAAACAATCCGGTCTTGATCGGCGAAGCAGGTGTGGGCAAGACAGCCATTGCCGAAGGTTTGGCCCAGCGCATCGTGTCTGGCGACGTGCCAGAGACTTTGAAAGACAAAGATCTTGTGTCATTGGATCTCGGCTCATTGGTCGCTGGCACGAAATTCCGCGGTGAGTTTGAAGAGCGCCTTAAAGCCGTGATCAAGGAAGTGCAGGATGGCCATGGCCGCATCATTCTGTTCATTGACGAGCTCCACACCTTGGTTGGCGCAGGTGCCACGGGCGAAGGCGGAACAATGGATGCGTCTAATCTGCTCAAGCCGGCTTTGGCCCGCGGTGAGCTGCGCGCAATCGGCGCCACGACCATCAAGGAATACCGCAAGTATATTGAGAAGGACGCTGCTTTGGAGCGCCGTTTCCAGCCGATTATGGTTGAGGAACCGAACGAAGAAGATGCGATCGCCATTTTGCGCGGCATCAAAGACAAATACGAAGTCCATCATGGCGTCAGGATCACTGACGCGGCTTTGATCGCGGCCGTGAAACTTTCCATGCGCTATATCACTGACCGCTTTTTGCCGGATAAAGCCGTGGACTGCATTGACGAGGCTGCTTCAGGCCTGTGTATGCAGATCGGTTCCATGCCTGAGGAACTGGATAAGTACAAGCGCGAACTCATCAAGCTGGAAATAGAAAAGCGCACTTTGGTCAAAGAAGAAGACGCTGATTCGCGCGAACGCTTGCACGAACTGGAGCGCCACATGGCCGAGGTCAGGGAAAAATCCGATGAATTGGAATTGGCTTGGAAGGCTGAGAAAGAATTGCTGACCGTGAGCCAGAACATCAAGAAAGAAATCGAAAAACTGAAGAGCGAGGCAGAGATCGCTGAGCGCCGCGGAGATTTGGAACGGGTTTCGGTCATCCGCTATGGCAGTATCCCGGAAAAAGAACAAGAATTGAAAGCCCAGGAATTGAAACTTAAGACCATGCAAGGCAAGCGCGGCTTGTTGCGCGATGCTGTGACTGAGGAGGACGTGGCTTTGGTGGTCAGCCGCTGGACCCACATCCCTGTGGCTCGCATGCTGGAGAGCGAAGCGCAAAAGCTGGCCAAGCTTGAGGTTGAGATAGAGAAGCGCGTAGTCGGCCAAAGCGAGGCTGTGAGGGCCATTGCCAATGCCATCCGCCGCTCGCGTGCCGGCCTAAACGAGCCCAAGCGCCCGATCGGGTCGTTCTTGTTCCTCGGCCCCACTGGTGTGGGCAAAACCGAGCTGGCCAAAGCCTTGGCTGAATCAATGTTTGATAATGAAGATGCCTTGATCAGGCTGGACATGACCGAGTATGGAGAAAAGCATTCAGTTTCGCGCATGGTCGGCTCCCCTCCTGGCTATGTAGGCTATGACGATGGCGGACAATTCACGGACAAGATCCGCCGCAAGCCATATTCAGTCGTCTTGTTCGACGAGATAGAAAAAGCCCATCCTGAAGTCTTCAATATTTTGCTCCAGGTCTTGGACGACGGTCGCATGACAGATGGCAAGGGCCGGACCGTGAGCTTCAAGAACTGCGTGATCATCATGACTTCAAATATCGGATCTGACATGATCTTGAGCTATGGCGCCAAGGGCGGAGTCATCGGGTTCAGCGATTCAAACGACAAAGACGAAAAAGAAAAAGACATCCGCACCAGGATCATGGACATGCTTAAAGAATCCTTCAGGCCTGAGTTCCTGAACCGCATCGACGAAACCATTGTGTTCCACGCCTTGAGCAAGCAAGAACTCAAAAAAGTGGTTGACCTTCAGCTCTTGGAAGTCTCAAAGCGCTTGGCTGAACGCAAGATTACGGTTGAATATTCAGACTCGCTCAAAGAGCTTTTGGCAGACAAGGGTTATGACCCGGATTATGGAGCCAGGCCGCTCAAGCGCGCCATCCAAGACTTGGTGCTGGATGATTTGTCCATGAAGATCATTGAAGGCAAGCTTAGTGAAGGCGATCATGTGGAAATAAGCGCCAAAGCAGGCAAGGTCGTGATCAATAAAAAGAAAAAAGTAAGTCTGTCAGCAACAGTATAAAAAGTAGGGACAGGTCGCGACCTGTCCCTACTGAGTCACCAAGTGATTTTATTACTTTACGTTTTTGTATTCCTTTTCTATCTGCTTCCACTTGCTCTTCAGATAAGTCCTGATCTCAGGCACTTCTGTGGCTGACACATCCTTGGTCTTTACATAATAGGCCATGAGCTTTTCCACGATCTCGTCATAGCGCTCCTTGGTCAGATTCTTGGTTTTGTCCAGCTCAATCATGAGCTTCTTCTGCAAGGCCATGGTTTTTTTCTCAACCTGTTGCAGCATCTTCTTGCCTTTGGGCGTATTCAGATAAACAGCTGTGGCAACGCCAATGGCTGCACCAGCGATTAGACCGGACACCAAATGGCTTTTGCCGGGTTTCTTTGTCTTGGGACTTGGCATAAAATTAATTTTCAATCAGCAATTTGCAATTTACAATAATTGAAGATTGATAATTGATAAATGAATAATTGATAATAGGTTATCACAAAATCTCGGGTTGGGATATTTTGTTTTCAAGCAAGGCCTTGGTTTTGTGCTTGCCTGCTTCTACGCCAGGCTGGTCAAAAGCATTGATGCCCAGGATCTGAGCGGCCATGGCTGTTGCGATTTCGTAATGCATGACCAACGCTCCGATTGAGGCTTCGTCTATCTTGCCCAGCTGGATTTTTCCGATGGGCCTCCCCTTTTCAGCCAAAGTTTCCATCGTGCCTTCTAGTTCTGCATTCAGCAGCTCATTGAAGTTTTTGCCGGCCGCGAATTCAAGGCTAGTGATTGATTTCAAAGATGCTGGCACGCGCAGTTTTGAGTTTGAGTCTGCAAGCAAAAAAGTATAAGCCTTGTCATCTGGTCCGTCTTGATAAAGCTGGAGCTGTGAATGCTGGTCCATGGGCCCGATTGAGACAACAGGTGTTGGCCCGAACGGCACGCGGCCAGTGATCGTTTTTCCGAGCGACTCGGCCCACAATTGCCGCCACCAGTTGGCTAGCTCGCTTAATCTTGAAGTGTATGAAAACAAAACGTGGATATAGCGTCCGGCATTGAAATGCGCCGCGTGCCAGGCCGCAAACCGGTCTGATTCATGCGAACTGCCTGCATTATCTATCCATGAGTCGCGCATCTGGGCAGCGCCATCCAGAAGTTTTTCTAAAGATACGCCGGCCAATCCAAGCGGAAAAAGTCCGACAGCAGTCAAAACCGAAAACCGGCCGCCGATGTTTTTCGGGATTGGCAAACACGTCCAATTGTTCTTTTGGGCCAGTTGGCGCAGTTCGCCTGAATCAGGATCAGTCGTGCAAATGATTGCCTTGCGTGCTTTTTCTTTGCCCACGGCTTTTTCTAACCGGTCTTTGGCCAAAAAGAAAACGCTCATGGTCTCAAGCGTGCCGCCTGATTTGCTGATTACGTTGATGCAGCAGTTCTTCCAGGGTATCTGGTCCAATACCCGGCTGATTTCTTCCGGCTCGGTTGTATTGCCGGAAAACCAGATTTTGGTTTTGCTTTCTTTGCCTAAGGCCTGCAAAATGGCGCGCGCGCCCAAATCAGACCCGCCGATCCCAAGGACCAGGCAATTCTTGAATTTCTTGAATTCTTGGACAGCGTCTTTCACTTCCTTCAGCCTGTTCGGATTGGAGACCGTTTCCATCCAGCCCTGTTGCCCGTTGCCGCAGATCTCCAGCAAGCGTGCGCGAGCCTCGTACAAGCGCCCAGGCTGGATTCTCTGCGCAGCCGAAAGATTGCCGCGCATGCCGACGTCGTTGTAAACGAACAGGGTTTGGTCTGACATAAAAGCTATTTTGCTATTCCTGATATCACTTGGCTGTAGGATTCTCCGCATTTGTCGCCTTGGGCAATGCAGATCAAGAAATAGTATTTGCGGCCTGAGACCAGGTTTGTCCAAGTGAATGATTTTGATTTCGGATTTTTCACTACCTGCATGTATTTGGTGGGATAGACGATGTTTTCGTTGCCAGACAGCATGATGATGAAGCCATCGTCAGCTTTGAGCCCATTGGTCCGCCACTTTGTTATCAGTTCCCCTTGCTCTTCGCCATCCTCAACCTCCAATTCCAGCCTGTTCTCAGGCACGATGGCATTGTTCGTCTGTTCCTCGACTGCTTCTTGCGTACTGCTGGCATTGAGTTTGGTTGAAGTAGAGTTTTGGTTCAAGAGCGCGGCAGAAGAAGTCGCATTTTTTGGCCCGCATTCTCCGCGGAAAAGCGCCCACTCCTCGCATGTGGTGTTGTCGTCCAATATGCAGATGCCTTCGGTTGAGCCGTCAAAAGTTTTTTGCAGATTCAGCTTGCCGCCTTTCTCCAGACAATAGACCGAAGCCGGGTTGGCCAGGGCTGTTTCCTGTGCCATACGGTCCCCTGCTTCTGAACTCGTCGCCTCTGTAGCTGGAACGTTTTTATTCTGATCTTGCGCTTGTTGTTGGGCTTTATTGCAACCAGCGCCTAGAAATATCATGCCCGTGATAAAAATAGCGCTAAAAATATGCTTTTTCATGCTTGATATTTTACACGTACATCAGATAAATCGCATGTGCATGAAATTTTTCTGGTTAATTAAGCCAAAAAATCACTCTAGTGGCCTATATAGTGTTGACAAAAACCCATTTTTATGCTAAATTAAGCCTCATTCGCTCTTCGACAGAAGACCGTGCCCAGCGGTTCTGGGCTGAACTCACTATCCCCCATAGCTTTAGCGTCGGGGGATAACGGAGTATGTGCCATGACAACGCAGATGATTGACGAGACCGTGCAGGCAGAGACAACGCAGTCTGAGGAGATTGACTTCGGCAGCAACAGCTGTGACATGAGCTACGAGCAAATCAAACAGGTCTACGCTGGCCTGGATTGCAGGCTTGCGGCTGGCACGCTTACGCCCGAACTCTTGGCCACTGCCATTCGCGCCGTGCGTTACGATCAGGGCGACGGCCCGCCCTACTCCCTGGGTTTGCATTGGCTCTGGAATAAGGCACAGGACAAGAAGGGGTATTACTCGTACAAGATCGAGGAGGTCGGCGACCGTACGATCGTGAAGCGTGTGGTGCCCAACCCCCTGCCCTGGCTTGAGGCTTTCATGGAAGATGGCTCCCTCATGTCCGCGATCATCTGCCATGGCGGGGTGCTCAATGCCGTGGAGGACAGAGTCGGATTGGGCAAGCTCGTGTTCCAGACGTATGTGCGTTTTGGCGCCCATAACCACGATGGCATGATCGCGGCCAGCTTCGAAGCTGGCGTTGATCCGGCCATGCTCAGGCAAGCCGTTTTGGCTCGGGTGGAGACCTGCGATCCCAAAGCAATTGAGACTTTCCTGAAGTACGGCTGCCACGGCGTCGGTGATCTTGCGGACAAGTCGCTGTGGGGTCTGCTCCGTCGGGACGAGCTTGAGTCAGTCCTCATGCTCTCGGCCCTGCTCGCGCCCAACTTGGTCTTGTCGCGCGAAGTCGCGGACAAGATCGAGTACGTTCTGCGCGAACGCGCGCACGAAGTCTTCGACGCGGCGGCTGCTGAACTCTCGACTCTGGCTGGCGTTGACATGGCCAGAATCGGGTACTCCTACAGTGATGCAACGTTTGCCATCGCCAGTAGGCTACGGCTTGAAGAGTGCGACACAGACCAAGCTGCTGAGTTCTTGCTCAAGCTGGTCATCTCGTCTCCCACTTCGCCCAAAGCCGTATTCAAGCTTCTCCGCTCCAAGTTCCAGGCCATCTCAGCGCCGCGTTTGTGCCGCTTGATCCGCAATCTGGACACTGTGCACAAGAAGGCTCGCGAGAATGATCGCCTAGCCCTCTTCCCAGTGCCAGATGGCCTGTGGAACTACATGGAAGATCGCTTGGACGAGGATGGCTACGTGCGCGGCAAGCTCTCGTCTGGCACGTACTTCAATCGTCGCCTGAACCAGGAAGCGCGCCAGCTCCAACTCGTGGCGGATGATGCGATTTACATCCATGATGATTTCGCTCACCGCTACTACCCGTCGGAAGGGGCGTTCGTTCTGGTCAAAGCTGACCGTGCCCGTCTTCTCACTCGGCGGCCTGACGGCAAATCGGTCTATGTGGCCGTGATGCTGCCAGGCGAAGGCGAGGCCGTTCGCTACTGAAGCAGTTAATCCTAACCCGGCAGAGACAACCCTTGTCTCTGCCGGATTTTTGTTTTAGCCTGGTCTTGACAAATCGTGCGTTTCACTGTAATAAACCCTTACCCAAACACCAGAGGAGGAAGACATGAACATTGCGAAGCTGCACCAGGCAAACCCCCCGGCATATGAGCTCGCCAAAGAGCATGGCCGCATCAGGATCGTCCAAGAGCTACAGGACATGATCTCCAAGGGCGAGGCCTACTGGGCCTTGCAGGCTGCGATCCAGCTGGAGGACCATGTGGTGGCCAAGCAAGCTGCAACCATCATGCTGGCCAGCGGCACCTATTCGAAGGATGAGTGCTTCATGGCACGCGAATACATCAAAGCACAAGAAGCGAAGCTCCGCGGCTGATCATTGATCAGCCTTTTTTATTTTTTAGCCTCCATGTAATCAACCAAGTCCCTGAAGTTCACGCATTTTACATCAGGCAAGCCGCAGACTTGTTGTGCAAAGCTTTTCATGGCTTCCCAGTATAGGCCGTCATTCCATTCTGAAAAATGATTAGCCTCATAAACCGGCGCGCGATTGCCATTGTAATTTTTATTGAAATATTCCAGATACGAATCCAAGACTTGCTTATAAGCCGCGTCCCATTCAGGCGTCCCCTTTTTTAATGTGTCAGTCGCCTTGGTCTGTGCCGTGTAGAAATTATAATCCATGGCCAGCATGTGGCGGTTAGTGCCAGCGAGCGCAATGCTGGGCAAAGGGAACTGCCAGATGCCGGCTGAGTTTTTTGCGGGCCAGGAATCGGCTTTGGCAATGTGGCCAGCGTCATATTTGTACCCGAATTGTTTCATGACTGGCCATAGCGCATTGTTGACGGCCAAAAGCGGCGCCCTGAAGCCGATAATGTCACCGGCCTTCAGCTTGAGAGGATCTTTTTGGTACTTAGCTGAATTGAGATTATTGTTTGCTTCTGGATTAAGGATGAAATTAATGAAACTCTGAAACTCCTGTGTCCAATCCTGGGTCGTCCATTTGGTGCCGTCAAAATGCCCGTTCAAGTGCGAAGCTATTTCATGGCCCTGATCAATTGCCCGATTGATCTCATGGATCCGTGCGTAGACGTCCTTCTCACTATCCGCAAAACCGATTTTAGATGTTCCTGGCTGTTCGTTCGGCGGCTGGTAAATATCTTTATGCTGAGGATCAAGCAAATAAACGCCGCTGATAAAATAAGTGAAACTGATTGGTTTGTTCTCGCTCTTCATCTGATCCGCAAAATCCAAAGTCTGTTCCCAGGCCTGGATTGACCTGGAGCCGTCAAACGAAAATACAACGAATTGTGGAACGTTCTTTTGCACGGTGCCAGGCTCGGGCACGGTGCTCGTTGATTTTTCTATTATCGGGACGATATTTTCTTTGATGGTATTCTCAATCGGGACATGGAACGTCCGCGCTTCTCGCTCCCCTCGTTTCATGCTCTGCTGCAAAAATATGGGGAGCATGATAAGCGTCAGGACAATCAAGGCCAGTACGATGAGCAGGGCTACGGCTTTTTTCATAACGTAGATTGATTCTAGCATGCTGGAATTATTAGATAAATAAAAACTCAGTTTCCTGAGTTCTTATAGTGGTTCCGAGACAGGGATTCGAACCCCGATAAACAGATTCAGAGTCTGTTGTCCTACCTTTAGACGATCTCGGATTGTTAGCTGGGATTCTAGGCTATTTCCCGGTTAAAGTCAAGACAGCACTTGTCCGCCGAAGGCATCCAGAATGCGTCCGATTTGGGTTTTAGGGGCCGCAGGCTCGCCGTCTTTTTCCTTTTTCAAGCTGCCGCTGATGACCAGGTTCTGGAAGCCTGAAATATTCCTGAATGAGGTCTCTATCAAGCTTTTGTTTTTGATGTTCCCGATAATAGTCTGCTGATGATATGGATATTGAAAATTAATGACCATCTCATGGCCATGGACTGCGACTGGCTTACAAAGCTTCAAAATAAAAACCAGTGATTTGTGTTCCTCCAAGGTATTGAGCAGCTTGGGCCATGCAGTCAGACAATCATCTAAACTGAAGTCGCTCACAACGGCTTTGGCATCCATCTCGTCCTTAACGTCCCTAACATTCCTCGCGTCGCTGACGATTAGGTTTATTGGTGGAGATCCTTCACTCCGTCCAACTTCGTTCAGGCCTGCCCTGAGCGTAGTCGAAGGGATGACGGGAGGCGTCTTTGGTGCTTGAGGAGTTGGAGCGTTTTTGGATATTGCAGATTGATTATTGGAACTTTTTTGGTCATTGGCTGCGCCCACCGTAGCTTTAGGCGAAGGTGGGTTAATTCGAATTTGGTGATTATCATCATCATTGGATGATATGGCTGCAAGAGCGCACAAACCAAGCTCAAGCGCAAAGCGCGGATCCAGGCCTTGTTTCGCATCCCTGCGGCGCTCCATGAGTATGAGTGAACCATTCATCAAATCTTTGTCAGAGAATTTATTGAGGATCTGGGCCAAAGCCTTGTCCCCTGCTTCGCCGTTTTTAAGTGCATCAGCATGATTTTTTAGGTTCTGAGCCAGCATTAGTTTGCGCAATGAGGCAATCAAATCATCAAACAAAGGCAAGAATGAGATGCCCTCGCCTTCCAAAGCTTCAAGTTTGCCAAGAATGCCTTTGACATCATGCTCAGCAGTCAAACTCAACAACTCAGCCGCTATCGGGAGCTGGGACGGCGTCATGATCAGCGAAGCCAAGTCCATGTTGATCTTTTTTTCACCCAAGCCAAGGAGTTGGCCCAAAAGGCTTTCAGCATCGCGCAAACAGCCGTCTGACCTGGATGCAATCGTGTTCAAGACATCGGCTTGCACATCAGCGTTTTCTTTTTTCGCGATATCAGCTAAGCGCTTAACCAATTCAGCCTGGGCAATGCGCGTAAAATCAAACCTTTGGCAGCGCGACACGATCGTGGCCGGCACTTTGTGCTTTTCCGTTGTCGCGAAAATAAACAAAGCATAAGCCGGCGGCTCTTCAATCGTTTTGAGCAAAGCATTCCAGGCTTGGGTGGAAAGCATGTGCGCTTCGTCAATGATGTAGACTTTGTATTTAAGCGCGGCTGGCACAAAGCGGATGTGCTCAATGACTGATTCGCGGATATTCTCCACGCTCGTGTGTGAAGCTGCATCCATTTCTATGATATCGATCGCAGTCTGGTCTCCGATGCTGGTGCAAGTCGCGCATTTCAAACACGGCTCACCAGCCTTAAGATCCAAACAATTGACGGCTTTGGCGAAAATCCTGGCTGCCGTTGTCTTGCCCACGCCGCGCGGACCAGAGAACAAGTAAGCATGGCCAAGCTTGTTTTGCTCGACTTCTTTGCGCAGGATTTCCGTGATGCGGTCTTGGCCCGCGATTTCCGAGAATAACGAAGGCCTGTAAGCGCGGCTCAAATTTGCCATAAGGCCACTACAATACCAACTAAAAAATTAAAATGCAAAAAATGAATTTACGCCCAAAAATACTCTTTGTCATTGCGAGGAACGAGTTAGACGAGTGACGTGGCAATCTCACCTGCGTTACAGTGAGATTGCTTCGTCGTCGAACTCCTCGCAATGACAGAAGGTATTAGTCTCGTCTGATGATATTTTCCACTGCCGCCCATTTGGACGGTGCGTTCTTCGGCACTAGAATCACCACATCATCATTGTTCTGGCCCTTGAAGTATGTGACAGACGCGGTCAGGATCGCGTACTTTTTGCCGTCAGCCATTACTTTCCAATCGCTCGTAATTTCATCCCTGGATAAGACGCCCATGACGCGCTGGCGTTCAATCGGACCGATTTGTTTGTACAAAAAGCTGCCATTGCCTTGGATGGTGAGTTTCATGATATCGCCCTCCACTAATTTTGATTTGGACGCATAATTCGGCGGCACCATATATAGCTTGCCGTCTGAGCCGATCATGTTCTGTCCGTCGAACACGCCTTCTACGATTTTTCCTTCATTGGCTGGCTGCATCAAGTCGCCTTCATTGCTGGTCGTCTTTTTCATCAGATCTTCCAGATCAAAGGCTTCGGCTTGGCTGCTCAGAAGTCTTTCTAGGTTATTAAGTTCTTCTTTGATGTTGGAAATCAGCTTATGGGCCATGGTCAGCTTGGAATCCATTGAGCTCAAATACGCCTTGTCCTCGCCGGAAGCCTGGTCTTCGTCCGAATCTTGCGCAGATTCATTAGCCCCTTCTGTAATCAGAGGTTCCTCAATGTCTGCGTCGTTTTTCGCTTTGGGCATATATTTTTGTTTTAGCTAAAGATAACTGAAAGTTATCCACAGCTATATTTTAACACAGAATCATCTTACCCGTGAATCATTAAAAGTCAAATCCGTTTTTCTTGGCTGTAGATGGCTCAGATTCGTTGCGGATCATGCGATCAATCTCCGTATAACGCTCGGCTAACTCAGCCTCTACCAGCTCTCGCTTGCGTCCGTATTTATAGCGGGACAACTCTTTTATCATGTTTGCCAGCTCCTTGTCGCCCTTCTTGGGCATGACTGGCTTCATGTTGAATGGCTTTGAAGCAGTATTATTGATCAGCATCTTGATGTTGACTGTGAATGCTTCGGTATTTATCAGATCAAATTTGGAAAACACAGGCAGATATTCTTTTTCCAGGAATTCAGCATCATCTGCGCCGACCCGAAAAGACATCATGGTGCCCACATTGCCGAAGACTGCATCGCGGATCTGCGTGTCCCCGCCTTTGCGCGTGAGTTGGCTGATGTATTGGTGCGCAATGGTCAGGCACAAACCGTATTTGCGCGCCTCAGACAAGATGGATGAGATGGAGTCAGTCAAAAAGTTCTGGAACTCATCAACATACAAGTAAAAATCTTTTCTCTTTGACGGATCCATGTCTCCGCGCGACAAAGCGGCCATCAGCAACCGTCCTACGACGATCATGCCGATCAGATATGCATTGATATCGCCGATCTTGCCTTTGTTCAATGACACGAGCAGGATTTTGCCCTCATCCATGACTTCGCGGAAATTGAAAGCGCTCTTTTGTTGTGAAATGACCGGCCGAATAAAGTCATTGGCAATGAACGGCGTCATCTTGGAAGTGATATAAGGCACCATGTTGGCCAGCGAGGCTTCGCCGCCTGCTTTTTGCGCTTCTTTGGTCCAAAAGTCCCTGACTGAAGGTATTTTGCATTTGGTCAGCTTATATTTGCGGTAATTGTCATCAGCCAAGACTTTTGAGACTTCGAGCAGGGTTGAGCCTGATGCCGGGTCTTCCATGATGAGCAGCAATGCATTGCGCATGTATTGCTCAAACATGGGGCCGCCGGTTGATTTCAGGTCATACAACTGATCAAAAATCTTTAGCAACTCATTGACTGCAAATGTTTTCTGCTCAGGATACTTGGGATCAAACTCAATCATGTTCAAGCCCATTGGCCGTTCCACATCAGCCGGATTGAGATAGATCACGTCCTCTGCCCTTTCGCGCGGCACAAAGCCCAAGACTTCTTCGGCAAAATCACCGTGCGGATCAATCAAGCACACGCCAGCGCCATTCTCAATGTCTTGTTTGATTAAAGACGACAACAGGACTGATTTGCCGCCACCGGATTTACCGATAATGTACATGTGGCGTCGCCTATCCTCTTTCTGCATCCTGATCTCGTAATTATGTCCGCGATAAGCTGACATGCCCAAAAGCAGGCCTTCGCGCGGCAAGTTTGAGGGCGGTAGGGCTTTGCGGGCCAAGAGCCAATCGATCTTCGGCGTCTCGGTTGAAGCTAATGGCAGATGATAGAGCGATGACAGTTCCTCGCTGTTTAAGATCATCGAGAAATTCGAATCAAAGTGGCGATGGATGAAGTATGAAATCACTTGGCCTTGATTGCGCGGCGATATCACTTGGAAGCTGTTGCCATACTCAAAAACATTGTATTGGCCGAATGCATTCAAGATGTCATCCAAGTACATGCGCGATTTTTCCATGGAGCTTGAGCTCGTGACCACGCGGATGTTTGTTTCCAAGCCTGATTTGGAGGCCTTTTCCTCAAAGCCTTTGACCATTTCCTCTTCCATGGGCGAAAGCTTGTACGGCTCCTTTGGTCCTTCCTTTGGTTTTTTGAAAGTCTGAAAAAATTCTTTGATGAATTTGGATGTCGTACTCCTGGTCGCATCCTGCATCTTTTCGCCCTGCTGCATGGCGCGGGCAACGCTCAGCCCTTGGTTGCGCCAGCCCGGCAAAGCCGGCCTGATCATGAATTGGATGGCAGCGCCGTCAGCATCCTCAAGTTTGGACAGGGCATTCGCAATCGCATTCATGGGATCGCTTTCCATCTTCTTGTAGGTCTTGAGCGGGAAAAAAGACGGGCGTTTGAGCTTGAGGTAAGAACTGAGGATCACGCCTTTTGGCGAAAAGATATTGTAGTCGCCTAAGTCATCAATGGCCGCGTGCGGATACTCGGCTTGGATCTGCGACTCAATGAACGCCTGCTGGTGCGTGGGGCAAGCCACATAAAACATGATCAGGCTTTTGTGCGCCACTCTCTCGAACGAAAACGAATCCGTTCGCCCGAAAAGCGAGGCTGTGAATCCGCGTTGGGGCTTGAGCGTTCCGAA
>CAZPAP010000017.1:0-19302 GCA_964584725.1 uncultured Gammaproteobacteria bacterium | reverse complement strand
CAGGGAGCCGCATACTTCGGCGCCTGTCCATATCGGCAAATAC
The DNA here is from genome assembly GCA_964584725.1 of uncultured Gammaproteobacteria bacterium. Taxonomy (GTDB): domain Bacteria; phylum Patescibacteriota; class Patescibacteriia; order 2-12-FULL-60-25; family 2-12-FULL-60-25; genus MWCR01. The sequence continues at coordinate 19,259 of CAZPAP010000017.1, read as the reverse complement.
GTATGGCTTGCGACAGGAGTGACTGTAAACCCAGGAGTGACTATCCATGATGGCGTAGTCGTCGGCGCTGGCGCAGTGGTCACGCACGACTTGCCGCCTTACACTTTGTGCGTGGGCATCCCAGCCAAACCCATACGCAAGCTGCCCGAACTTCCGGCTGAATCAGCTTGATTTTTCTGTTTGACAGCGGCCGATCAATTTGAGAGTATTACCCTTGATATGTCATATTTACCAGTGGATTTTCTTTTGTATGGCGCTGATCTCGATAAAGCGACAACTGACAACGAAAAAAAGATCAAAGTGGATCCACCATTAGCAGACGTGACGCCCGAGAATTTCAATAGGATTTTCGCCAGCGCGATGGACAGAGCCGCGGAAGGCCACCAAAAGGTCGGGATCATGCTTTCGGGCGGAATCGATTCCGCCAACATGCTGGCCCATCTGGTGAAGAACAAAAACATAAAGGAGATAATCGCTTACACTTGGGGAGGCTGGGGCATGGAAAGCACGGACGTCAGATACTCGAAACTCAGCATAGAGAAATTCGGGATAGCGCGGCACAGGATAGTCTGCAAGTCAGAGGATTATGCCGGCGAGCTGTCTGACTTCAGGAAAGAACTGGTCGCCCATGGCAAGCCGCTCAATTATTTCGAGAGCATCCCTTATATTTCTTTGCGCAAACTCATGCTGGAAGATGGTGTCACGCTTATTTATCACGGGCAAAATGCAGACACATTGTGGATGGGCTATCCGGCGCCGGTGCGCGTCTATTTCGCATCCCTGTTCCTGAATCCGCTCGGTCTGGGCAAGATATTGAATCCGTTCCGCTTGATCGGATATTATAAATCGAACAGCCTATATCCTTATGTCAAAACTCCGAAAGGATATTGGGACAGGATATGGGAGAAGTACGCGAAAATAGCGCAATTGCATACTCGGCTGCAGAACAAGATAATAATGATGGAACAGGCTTATACCGAGTCTCCGATCAGGCAAGCCCATCAGCATGGAATCTTCGAACAGGCTGGCATCAAGGTCTGCACGCCGTATTATGATGATGAAGTGGTGCATTTCGCGCTTTCCGTAAGCAATAAAGAGAGGAAGCGCAATGGTTGGAACAAAGCCATGCTGCACGATGTGGCCCGCTTGAACGGCGTGCCGGATGAGGTCATCGAAAAAGGCAAGAAGGGCTTGTCATACGGCTATACTTCTTACATCAAGCAAAAACTGCATCTGTTGATTTGGGATGAGATGGCCAAGAACGAGGAGCTGAACCGATACGTTGACATCCCCAAAGCCCGGAGAAAAAAAGAAAATGATTTTTACGCTTTCGACCGGCTCAGGAGTTTGCATGAATTCCTGAAGACGAAATCAATCGGCCAATGAGCCGCTGGAAATGATCTATGAATATCCGGACCCGCAACGTATTGGTCGCGCTTGGCCTGATGCTGGGCTTGTCCCTGGCTTGGTTCGCGGCCCATTATCCTGTTTTGCATTATGGCGTAGGCCAGGTGCCTATATATAAGATGTATGTAGGGGACGAGCAGTCGCCGATTTTCGGCGCTCTGCACATGCTCGAAAGCCGCAATCCATTGGGGCTGAGGAACCTTAAGCTTGTCTATTATCCGCCTTTGTTTTCGGCCATCAGCCTGCCGGCCGTGGGCGCTGATGTGGCTTATCGCTTCGTGACCGAGCATGTGCGCACGGCTTTGGACTATAAAACCGCTTTGGTCTTGGATTGGACGCCTTTGTTGTTTTTTACGAGATTGATAGCTTTGTTTTTTTCCTTGCTTTGTCTGTACGGGATTTGGCTGCTGTTTGAGACCGAGACGTTCAATCCGAACAAGAACAGATGGATCCCGATCCTGGGTCTGCTGGCCATTTCCCTGAATTTTTATTTTTTCATGTATTCCGGATTTTTCAGGCACTGGATTTTCGTGTGCGCTTCCCTGGTCTGGCAGATGTATAGCTTGGTCAGGATCAATGAAACCGGAAAAAACAAATATTGGTATCTGCTTTTGGCTGCAACGGTTTTCGGCCTGGGCATCAGCTTCATCCCTGTTTTTTACCAGATAATGCTGCTGCCGTTCTTGATCATATGGCTCAGGAAAAAAGATTACGGGAAACTGAAACAGCTGGCTTATTATCTGGTCGGTTTAGCCGCAGCTTTCGCTATCCTGTTTTTGTGGAGCCCATATCCGTATATAAAATTGCTGGGTTTCTCGGGTTCGGACAACGGCCACATGCGGATTTTGCCCTCTCTCACTTTTTATCTGAAAGTCATTGCCATAAACCAAGTATTCCTGACGCTGGGCGTATCCATCTGTCTGGTCAGCGCACTGCTGCGCAAAGCCTGGAAAGACATCAGGTTTTGGATGCTTGGTTTGCCCATGTTTGCGCATTTGTTGTTTTTTTCGGCCATTGTCCACAGCGAGCCCAGATACATAATGCCTTTCATACTTTTGATGTATTTGGTTGTCATCTCTTATCTATGTGCAACGGGCGTAAGCAGAAAATTCGGAATAGCCTCAATAGTGCTCGTCTTGTTGGTTTTGGAGACTGCATACCAGAGTGCGACAATCGTGCGCTGGTCGCAACTGGCCTGGAACGGCCCCAAGGAGTTCCAAGCCATCAGCCAGATACGGGCTTTGCCGCCAGGCTCATCAGCCATTTATATCGAGGGCAAGATATTGGGCGCTGTCCATGACAAGGTTTCGCTGGACGGATACGTAGCCAAGTGCACGGACGGCAGCTTCGACACGTTCAAGTTCTTGCAAGGATTGGATATGCAAAAACCGGGCCTGCACATCGATTATTTCTGCAACAAAAAAACCTCATCAGGCAAACCTTTGGAAAGCTATGATTTTGTGGTCACGCCCATGGGCGAAGAGCTGGCCTCCAATTATTTCGAAGAGAACCTGCTCAGGCTTTGGAGCGCTGCGAATTTGCGTTCATATCACTTTCAGGCTAAATCAACACAATGAAAACATTCGTCATCTGCATTCCGGCGCGCAATGAGGCGGCCCACATACTTGAGACGGTCGGGCGCCTGGCCCGCTCTTTGGAGCAGCTTGCGGATGTCGACTGGAAGATCGTCGTGGTGGAAAACGGTCCGAAGGACAATACGAGCGGACTGATCCAGGGCATGTCAGATCCGCGGTTCGAGGCCATTCGTTGCGAAGAGCCGGGCAAAGGCGCGGCCATCAAAGCGGCAGCCCGTCGGTTCGAATCTGATGTTTTCGGTTTCATAGATGCTGATTTGTCGGCAGACCCGGATGCGATCCCAGGAATGGTCGGCCAAGTCGCAGCTGGAAAAGCCGATGCAGTCATCGGTTCAAGATTGGTGCAAAAGCGTACCACTAACCGCGGCGCGCTCAGGACGCTCAGCTCAATCCTTTTTAATCTTGCGGCCAAAATACTTTTGGATCTGCGCGTCAAAGATTCGCAGTGCGGTCTAAAGGTCATGAATGCCAGGGCCAGGATGATATTGAGCGAATGCAGGGAATCGGGTTGGTTTTTGGACATGGAATGGATTGCCAGGTTGCGGAAAGAGGGTATGACCATCAATGAAATACCAGTGCCTTGGCTTGAGTTCAGGTATCCGGACAGGAAGAGCCAAATCAATACCTTGCGCGACGGCATGGCTTCGATTTTCGCCATGCTGAGGATCCGTAAAAATATTCCATGATTTCAGATGAAAATAAAAATGGCCACCCCTATTTGGGATGGCCGAACGTGTTCAGTCAAGCGGCCGGATGGAACGGAACAGCCGCTTTAACGGAAATCTGGAAAAGAGCAGAGTGAGTCCATTGCCATCGCGCCCATAGAAAGCGAGCTCGCGGTCGATGGCTTCTTTTTGGGCTTGGGTATGGGCGATCTCGATCGTCGTGGTTTTTTTGAACCCCTGCCAGTGGGATATCCGCGCGCGAGCCGCCTCATGGATGATGCCCGGCAGGTCGAAGCGACAATCGAGAACCGTATTTTGTCCGGTATCGAAGAATTCTTTTTTCTGGAGCCAGCCGAGCTGTTCGAGTTCATCGAGCAGCAGCCGTATCTCCGGTTCCTTGAGTTCTTCGGCCAGATAGAGCCGGAGCTTGGCATAAGCGAAGCGATGCAGGTCTTGGAAGTTGTGGACCACGCCGCCGGCACGGTACTTGTAGATCAGGTTGCCGCCGATTTCGCCGCTGGCATAGCGGTCGATCATGGCTTTGATCCCCAGGTTCAGGGTTTTGGGGTCATCCCAGAGCTCAGCTTTGGTTTCGGCGATGAAGCCCAAGTAAAGTTGCTTGAGGCTCTCGGGCATTTCGTCGATCGAGTCGTGGATCAGTTTGAGCCATTCCCAGGTGGAGCGCTTGAGCAGCCGTAACAGCGCATTGATCTCGCCGAAGGTGCGGTCGTTATAGAACAGGCCTACTGTCAGATACAGTTTGCGCCCCTCCAGATATTCCGATTCGGTCATGGAGCTGGAGGCTGTGATGATTTCCTCGGTCTCCACGGACACGATCTCTTCGCCGAAGCAGATGTATCGCCCCAAGCAGCGCTGGATCGGGCGGAACTTGCTCTTGAGGCCGTGCAGAGCGCGACTGGCCGGAGTATTCAATTCCGAGCCGTAGATCAGCGCGCACTGGTGCTGGGTGATGTTCGAGATTCCGGCATCCACCAAGCCAGCGACCGACAAACACTCGGCTTCGAAATCATCGCCAGGCAAGCCCAGGATGATTTCCGAGTAGGAGTGGGTGTCAGTGTCCGATACTTGGTCAGAGAGCGCCATGATCTGCTCGATCGAGATGTTCGAGCGGTTTGTCAGCTTGAGCACCCTAGGCGACAGCGACTGGACCGAAGCGGTCAGCCGCATGGCGTTATTCAAGAGGGCGTTGATCTCGAGCACCAGCTCCTTTTTGTTTTTTCCGGTCGCGCAGTTCACGTACAACGGGTAGCCCCGAGTCCTTTGTGATTCGCTCATGTAGCGCGCGAATTCCAGGTCTTCAGGGAACATGCCGAAGTTCGAATCAGAGATGCGGAGCGTCTTGGTGTGCTTGGCGCGAGCGGCGATGTAATCCAGGTCTGCTTTTTTCTGCTCCAGGCTGCGCTTGCCGATCGGGTTGTAATACCTGTTTCCCTCTGTGCAGAAGGTGCAGGAAAAGGGACAGCCGCGATTGGTCTGCATGGCCGGAATCAGGCGCTGATCGAAGAACTTATCCATCAGGCCGGAAAGATACGGCGCAGGCAAGCTGCACAGGTCTTTGAGGCGCGGAGCCAATTCGCCGAAGCAGGGTTGGCCATTCGCATCCAGGCTATGGCAACTTGCCAAGCGCTTGGCTTTTGCCTCACTGACCGGGCAATGCATCAATTCGTTGACCAGGTCGGTAAAAGCGATTTCACCATCCTTCCAGAGGAAGATGTCCACGGCCGGCCGATTGCGCAGCCATTCGGCTTGTTCCTCCACAGTGTCCGGATAATTCGGGCCACCGAAAACCACGACGGTTTCGGGGTGGCGGCGCTTGAGCGCTTCTGCGACCGCGTAGGTGAGGTTGGCGTTCCACATGTAGTTGGAGAAACCGACAAGATTTGGCGGCGATATTGCCACCTTGGCCGAGAACTCATCCACTGATTTGAACAGCTCGACTTCGATTGAGGAGCTGAACCGTTCGAGCAGGCAGGCGCCCAGGATGCCGAGTTGGAACGGCATCGTGTCAGAGCCCAGCCCAAGCGAATTCTTGTGCGTCAGATCCGCCAAGTAGACCGTAAAGCGGCCTGAAACTGATCCGTTTTTTTCCATCGAGGTCATCCTCCTCAATTGTTTCCTATTTTCTGGTTTTTTTAAGGTCCGTAAGTTTTCTGACGTTACGCTATTTTAAGGGATTTGTCTATATTGCCAGATTACCATGGTTTTGCTATCCTTAGGCTCAATTTGCACATACCATTCATCGAGGAGGTACGGGATGCATAAGGTACTGGGCTTGATTACAGCCAGGGGAGGCTCCAAGGGATTGCCCGGAAAAAACATCAAGCTTTTGGATGGCGTTCCTTTGATCGGCCATACCATCAAGTCGGCGCTGGAGTCGCGCGCGTTCGATCGGCTGATCCTGTCGTGCGATGACCAGAAGATCATCGAGGTCGCCGAGAGCTTCGGCTGCGAAGCGCCGTTCGTCAGGCCAGCTGAATTCGCCACTGACACGGCCACGCACCTAAGCGTGCTGGCGCATGCGGTCAACTGGTTGACCAGCAACCAGCAATACCAACCAGACTATGTCATGATCCTGCAGCCCACCGCACCCTTGCGGCAAGCTTTCCACATCTGCGAAGCGATCGAACTGATCGCCAGCACCGGAGCAGACTCGGTCATTTCGGTCGTCGAAGTGCCTAAGCCATACAATCCGTTCAACCAGATGATCAAGGATCGCGAGGGGCGTCTGCGGCTTTGCTTCACTGATCAGCCGATCTACCGGCGAACCGGTCGGAGGCAGGAGTACCCGACGACGTATCACAGCGTCGGCCTGATCTATCTCTTCAAGAGCAGTCTCCTGACCCAGCCTGAACCCAATCTGTATGGGGAAGCCACCTTGCCCTATCTGATCGACGAGAAGTACATAGCGGACATTGATACGCTTTCGGATTGGAAAGTGGCGGAGCAGAAGCTGGAGGCATTGAAAGGAGATACTATTGAGCGCGCCGTCTCCTGATGCGGCGCTTTTTTAAAAAATCATGCATAATAGAGACACAGCCCTGAACTAAGCTAATACTATGGAAAACCTTCAGACCAAAACGAAAGGCTTTCGCGAGCAGCCGACCATTGTTGTCATCACTGCCAGAGGAGGCTCTACGCGCTTGCCGAGAAAAAACATCAAACCATTAGGCGGGAAGCCATTGATTTGGCATGTAATCAATGCTGCGCAGAATTGCCCGGCAATCGCGGCTGTTTATGTTTCGACCGAAGATGCGGAAATCGCCGGGATCGCCAAGTCGTTCGGTGCAATGGTGATCGATCGGCCGAAGGAGCTCGCCACCAGTGAAGCGACTTCTGATTCAGTCCTTAAACACGCCATCGAAAGCTTGGATTTCTCGGGCAACCTGGTCCTGATGCAGCCGGACAGTCCGCTGTGCACTGCCGCAGACCTGACCGATGCTTTGGACAGATATTTCCGTTGCGAACCGTCTTTGCTGGTCGGCTTAGGGCCGAACGGCAAATTGAATGGCGCGATGTGGATCTTCAATACCGCTGATTTCAAAAAACATAATTTCTCTTGGAAAGAGCTGCTCACGATCGATCCCTATCCATATCTGATGAGTGCCCGTAAGTCGCAAGCGCATATCCACTATCAGGCGGACCTGGATGACGCGGAAAGGTTGCTCAATATGACAGACGAGGAGTATTTCAAGGAATATCAGGACAAAACACAACTTACTGCGGCTGATGAACGAATGAAGCAAGGCACGCAAAAGCTGGAGAAAATATATTATCTCGACCTCCAAGCCTACCTGGAAACCACAAGCAAACTCCTTGGCCCGGGAGGTCAGCTGATCGTCTGCGTCCCGAACCGTTTTCCGGCTGTGCCGGCTGGAGCCGAAGACCAAGAGCTCTGGAGCGCGCCTGACAACTTGTCTTATTTTTGCAGGTCAAGCCTGGCTGATCTATTGGGCCAGGTGTTCGATCAAGTGGAGCTCTTAAGACCTGCCGACGACAAGAATCCGCAAGCTGATTTATGGGTTGTTTATCGCTGTGTTAATCGAAAAGACGATGTTTTTTGATTTTGACATAAGGTGCGCAATAATGTACGTTATCTCGGCTTAAGAATATGGAAAATGAAGCAGTTGACGCTTTGCGCAATTCGTCGGATCCGAACGATATATTTATCATTGCCGAGGTCGGCAAAAATTTCATCCAGACCAAAGATGAACAATCGGCAGAGGTCTATATCGAAAATGCGAAGAAGCTGATCAAAGCAGCCAAAGAATCAGGCGCTGATGCCGTGAAGTTCCAGACCCACAATTATGAGGACGAACAGCTGGACATTCTTGTCACTTCGCCTCATTTCCAGAACGACAACCGCTATCACTGGGTAAAAAGGAATTCGGAAATCACGACCATGGAGTTTTGGCGCGAAATAAGCGCTTATGCCAAAGACATCGGCATAACTTTTTTCTCTACACCCATGAGCAGGGGAGCGGCCGAAAAACTGAATGAGCTGGACGTGCCCATCTGGAAAGTTGGGTCAGGCGACTTGTTGGATTTTGTTTTGCTGGACTATATCGCCGGCACCGGCAAGCCGATCATCATTTCGTCGGGCATGAGCAGGCTGAAAGAAATAGACCGCGCAATCAATTTTCTGAAAAAGAGGAACAGCCCGTTGACGCTGCTGCACTGCGTATCCAAATATCCGTGCCCGCCCGAAGACCTGAACCTGAAGACAATCAATTTTTTACAGAACAGATACAAAGTCCCAGTCGGCTTTTCGGATCATTCTCCGGGTTGGGAATCAGCCGTGGCCGCCACCCACCTCGGTGCCACGATGATCGAAAAACATTTTTCTTTCAGCCGCGAGCATTGGGGGGCTGACCATAAGGTATCGCTCACTCCGGACGAGTTCCGCGAAATGGTCAACCATATCAGGCAAGCTACGCCGGTCAATCTGCAGAATTATGGCCGCCAAGCAAAAATCCTGCACAGCGACGAAAAAGAATTCAGGCCTATTTTCAGGAAGTCCCTTGTCGCAGGCCAAGACATCAAAGCCGGCACGATCCTTGAGCCGTCCATGATCTATGCCATGCGGCCGCAGATGAGCATACCTGGCCTGCCGTCCGAGGAGTATGAATCCATCATCAACAGAAAAGTGACCAAGGACATGAAGAAATTCGAGCCCCTGACTTGGGACTTTGTCGAAAATTCAAAACCAAGGAAGGTCTGTTTCATCATCACTTCCACGATCCACTATGCCAGAAGCAAGATTTTGCTGCAGGAACTCCAGGCCAGGGAAGACATCGAACTCCAGATCGTGATCGGCGCCTCAGCCATCCTTGAGAAATATGGCGATATAGAATCTTTGCTGGAGGAGGATGGGTTTCCTTATAATGCCAAGATCATAATGACGCTCGAAGGCGGGAGCCCGGTTGCCATGGCCAAGACTACAGGGATCGGGATCACTGAATTCGCCACGGCTTTCGACAACCTCAAGCCGGATATAGTGCTTGTTCGCGGAGATCGTTACGAAGTCCTGTCGGCCACGGTCGCGGCAGCTTATCTCAACATTCCAGTGGCCCATATCGAAGGCGGCGATGTGAGCGGCACGATAGACGAAAGCGTCCGCCATGCCATCACCAAGCTGGCTCATATACATTTTACGACCAATGCGGAATCCTGCGAGCGCGTAAAAAAAATGGGTGAAAATCCGGATTATGTATTCAATGTCGGCTGCCCGGAGATCGAGTTCGTGGCCAAAAATGATTTTGAAGTCACGGATGAATATATAAATTGCCTGGGCGTGGGCGATAAGATCGATATCACCCAGCCATATCTGATAGTGATGCAGCATCCGGTGACCAGCGAGATGAAACAGAACCGCGGATACGCGAACGAAACCCTGCAGGCGATAAATGAACTGAAGACCCCGACCATTTGGTTTTGGCCGAATTCCGATGCCGGTACGGACGAAATCTCCAAAGCGATCAGAGCCTTCAGGGAAAACAACCAATTAAGGCACATCCGTTTCATAAGGCATTTGCCGCCGGAAGAATTCATCGGGCTGCTGAAAAGGGCAGCTGGTCTTGTGGGGAATTCGTCAGCCGGCATCAAGGAATGTTCTTATTTGGGCATACCTGTCGTCAATATCGGCACTAGGCAAAACAACCGTCAAAGGGCTGACAATGTCCTGGATGCGCGATATGACAAGGAAGATATCAAGCAAGCGATCATCAAGCAGCTTGAGCACGGCGCATACCAGTCGAGCGATCTGTATTACCAGGAAAATACATCACAAAAAATCGCCGACATCCTGGCCACAGCCGAGCTGTACACGCAAAAGAAATTCCACGATTAAATCATCGTTCAAGTCCGCTTTATGTTGATGACGAAGATTAGGGATAAGGTCAAATTGCTGTTTTCCGATTGGACGGCCAAAGCAGGCTTGGTCCTGGATTCGCCATACCTGGTCGCCTTGGCCTTGGCCGTGGCCGCCAGAAGCGTCAACCAAAAACGAAATGTCGGCGTACTCTGCCTTGTGCGCAGTATTTTTACCGAAGACGTGAATGCCCTGGCTCATTTCGGTTCCGAAATCACGTATAAGATCCTGAACCTGCATTATTTATACCTTATTTACGAATACTTCATTCCCGAGAGCGAAAGGCTTAAGATCGGCGAAGATAATTACCATAGGGAGGATCATGGCCAGGCGGGAAAGGAAAAATATTTTTTGTTCCTGACGAGACTGTTGCCGGCCCTGAAAAAACAGCTGGGTGTTGAGGCTATATTGGCCGGTAATTTCGGTTATGTGGACCAGCAGGAGTTCGCAAGAGCCTGCGTGGCCCTGAACATTCCGTTCATAGTCCTGCATAAAGAGGGCATGGCGCTGCCGGGTTCGCTCGACAAAGTCGCCGAGATCTACAAAAAGCGCAAATTCATCGGTAAAAAATTGTTGTTATACAACGACAACATGAAACAGGCGATGCTTAACATGCAGCTTGAAGGAGCTGATGAAAGCAACATGAAGGTCGTAGGCATACCGCGCATGGATTATTACTTCAGATGTTCTGCGCCCAAAAAGGACGGCAAGCAGATAACCTTCTTTTCTTTTTTTCCGGAAGAGAAATTCTTTTGGCTATTGAGCGATAAGGAAGATCTGGGGCAGGCATTGTCCAGGTCCGAGGATTTCCTTCGTTGGTTGGTCAACATCGCCTTAAGGCACAAGGAAGTCAAACTGGTCATCAAGACTAAATTCGCACCGCACTATGTGGATTATGTGCAGAACATCCTGGACAAGTACTTCAAGGATGAAAAATTGGATAACATCATAGTCACTAATTCACTCAAGCCAACGGATCTTGTCATCGGTTCGGATGTAGTGATAGGTTTCAATTCCACGGTGTTGATTGAGGGTCTTGCAGCCAAAAAGACGATCATCACTCCTTTTTTCGGAGACCTGATAAAAGAAAAAGCTTGGGATTACTTTCCTGATCATGCCGGGTTGGTCAATTATGCCACCAGCGAACAGGAATTGGAGAACATGATTTTCAACGCCAAGAGCCTTGGCGCTGAGCTGCAAAGCGACAAGGATAAGTTTTTGGCTGGTTTTGTTTCGAACCCTGATGGCAATGCATGCTTGAGGGTGGAACAAGAGATTTTGGCAAGCATAGATAGGAGGTATTGAACTTTTCGGCCCAATAGTGCAAGATGAGGGCCATGATGAATTACCGCATAACCATCAAGCAACTCCTGCTTTTGGCCGGTGATTTTTTGGTGTTTCAGGCTGCTGTGCCGGTCATGCTGTTTTTGCGCTATGGCCAGCTCACATCCGAGCTCTACGACCAGCACGCCTTGCCGTTTTTGGTCATTTCCTTGATCTGGCTGGTCGGCTTTTATGTCGCTGGCTTGTATGACCTCAAGCTGACCAAAGACCGCTTGAAGTTTTTGCGCACGTATTTTGAAGGCACAATCGCCAACCTCTTGCTGTCCTTGGCTTTCTTTTATCTGATACCGGTTTTCGGCATCACGCCCAGGACGAACTTGGTTTTGTACTTCGTGGTGGTTTTGCTTCTGGATTATCTGTGGCGCTTGGGTTTCAATCGCTTGATCGCGAAGACTCTACTCAAGACGCGTTTGCTTTTTATCGGTGCGCCCCAGGATGCGGCCGAAGTGGATGCTTTGGTCAAGGATGCTGGTTTGGGTTTTGAACTTGTCGCTGTCCTGCAGACCTCGCCTGGCGAACGCCACAGCAATGACATCTGCTGGTACGAGACAATGGATTCGATCCAGCTATCGCTCAAGAACGATAAGATCGACACTATCTTAGTCGGTCATGACACGGAAAATGTGCCTGGCTTGCAAGATGCGCTGTATCATACTTTGTTCACCCAGGTCCGTTTGCTGGATCGCCCTGGTTTTGAAGAGATCGCCACGGGCCGCGTGCCTTTGGACCACATTTCGCACAGCTGGTTTTTGTCCCATTTGCATGAGGCCGAGAAAATGGCCTATGAAGGCATCAAACGCGTAGTGGATATTGCTTTTGCCATCGTCTTCGGAATATTCGTGCTGATCCTGTTCCCGTTCATCGCCCTGGTCGTCAGGCTCAGTTCGCCGGGACCGATCCTCATCAGGCAAAAGCGCGTTGGATTGCAAGGCAGAGTTTTCACTTTGTATAAATTCAGGACCATGGTGGATAATGCCGAACAAATGGGCAAGCCGCAATTCGCTGTCAGCAATGATCCGAGGATAACCAAGGTCGGAAGTTTTCTGCGCAAGACGCGCTTGGACGAATTGCCCCAGGTCTGGAACATCATCCGCGGAGATATGTCATTCATCGGCCCGCGCCCAGAACGCCCTGAATTCGTGGAAGAACTTACGCTCCAGGTGCCGTATTATGCTTTGCGCCATTTGACCAGGCCAGGCTTATCCGGTTGGGCGCAAATCAATTTTCCGTATGCATCCACGCTGGATGACAACCTCAGGAAACTGCAATACGATTTATATTACATCAAACATAGGTCGCTCATACTTGATCTGTCCATTTTGCTCAAGACCATAAGGATCGTGCTGAAGAGAGCCGGGACATAAACAGGATGACATTTTGAAGTATTTACGCTACCATTTAAAAATGAAAAAGTTTTTGATATCAGTCGGGATGAGCCTTGGCGTCATGTTTTTTTGCTGGCCTGCACTTGCAGCCCAAGCAGTACCAAACCAGGTGATTCCAAACGATACTTTTTATTCGAAAGAATGGGCCATGCCATATATCCATGCGCCAGAGGCCTGGGCAACAGCCACTTCCAGCGGCCAAGGCGTGGTAGTCGCTGTCATTGACAGCGGCGTGGATGATTCGCATCCTGATCTTAAAGGCGCGCTGTGGGTGAATCCGGACGAAACCGTAAACGGGAAAGATGATGATGGCGATGGCTTGATCGATGACATCAATGGCTGGAATTATATTGCCAATGACGCAAGCACGCGGCCGATCGGCGCAGGCGACCATGCTTTTGGAGCGTGGGAGCATGGCACGATCGTGGCTTCGCTGATTGCAGGCCGGGGCAATGATGACATCGGCATGGCAGGCATTGCCTGGAAAGCAAAGATCATGCCCATTGTGATTTTGGGGGCTGATGGCAATGGCGGCACTGATTTGTTGGCCAAAGCCATAAAATATGCGGTTGATCATCGCGCTGACATTATCAATTTGAGTTTGGAGGGCGATTCTTTGGATCCTGATGTTGCGCTGGCCATCAACGAGGCCACGGCTAAAGGCGTTTTAGTCGTTATTGCGGCCGGCAATGGGGAGGAGGAAGGTTTTAACATGGATCAAGCACCGTTTTATCCGGCCTGCCACAAAGGCGCGGATAATGTGGGCGAGCTGGTCGTTGGCGGAATAGGCAAAGACGGTTTGCGCAACCCTACATCCAACTATGGCCAGTGCGTGAATATTTCTGCTCCTGGCGCCAGCATCTTGGCTGGCAGGCCGACTTATGATCCGCAAGGGAATCGCATCAATGTTTCTGGTTATGGCGAATGGGATGGCACATCCTTGGCCGCGCCTTTGGTCAGCGGCGTGGCGGCATTGCTCAAGTCCCAGCATCCGGATTGGACAGGCGAGATGTTGGCCAAAAGAATTTTGGATACAGCTCAGGCATACAGTATTCCCCAGCTTGGCATGGGTCGCGGCATTTTGGATGCAGCCAAAGCAGTCTCAAAAGCTGATGCTCTTAAATACGGGCCGTGGCAATTGCTTGGGTCTTTGCCTGGCACAGCGCCAGTAGTCAAGATCACTGATAGCGATAATAAAACTTTGTATACCATCTCAGTCGGCAATCCAGGCGACAAAAGGGGTTTGCGCACAGCTTTTGTGTTGTGGGACGAGGACAGGATCCCGGATGTGTTAGTCACGTCCATGGGCGACCAAGCCGGGGAGTGGAGAGTATACAGGACTGATGGAGTGCTCTTGGCTGCAGGCAAAATCTCTACGGGCAAAAGTGATGTCATCAAAGGCGGACTTTTAGCTTCAAGCCAGGACACTGATACGATCGGCAGGCCATATGTGCTTTTGACCGAAGCCCAAGGCTCGCGCATTTGGCTTTTGAAACCAGGCCAAGGCCCAGAGCCAGGCGTGATTGACGACAAACTAAAAGACATCGGCATTTTGCCGGTTGGGGTCAAACGTCCGCTCCAATCGTTCGTCATGCTTGAGAAAGCCCCGAAGAATTCAAGGTTATGGACATTGAGCACGCAAGGCTTGGAAGAGGGGGCATATGTGTCTACGACTAAGCCGGCTAACCTGACTATCGCGCATGGCAGGTCAACGGATAAACGCGAAGCAGTAGCAATCACAGGGTTAAGCAAAAAGTTCACTTACATGACAGAAAAATCCGGCATAATCCAGAACTTTGCAGTAGCCATAGAACGCTGGCTGCAAGCGCCCCAAGGCTTGCCTGTCAGCGGGGATTTGAAGTTCAATTTCTACGATTTTTGGCCACGGTAAAGCTGCTTGCATTTTTGGCGTTTTTGAGGCAAGTTAGCGCACATGAACAGCAAAGAATTCTGGAAGTTAGCTAAATTTGCGGTTGTCGGCGGAACCACTTTTTTGATCCAAGCTGGTCTATATTTTGTATTCACTAGGTTTGTTTTTTCTGATTTGCCGAAATTAGCGTCCTTTATCCTAGCCTTGTCCATCGCGGCCGAGCAAAATTACGTGAGCCATCGGATCTGGACCTTTAAGGACCAAAAAACAGACTCTGGTTCGACTTTGCGTTATGTGATCGTGCTTTTGGGCGGCCTAGTGTTGAATGCCGGTATTTTTTGGCTGGGCCAGGATGTTTTGCATATTTATGACATGCTTGTGATAGTGATTGCCGGAGCTGGCGTACCATTCGTAACCTACTTATCGCACCGTTATTTTACTTTCAGGAGCACGCCTTTGTCCGCAAGCTGATAATTCTGTATAATGGTGCCAATATGGGAGGGCAACATTTTGAAAAGAGAAACGTGCTGGTAACTGGCGGCGCCGGTTTTATCGGCTCGCACTTATGCGACCGCCTGGTCAAAGAGGCAAACGTGATCTGCGTGGATAATTTCATCACCAGTTCGCTGGCAAATATAGACCATTTGCTGCGCGAGCCGAATTTCGAATTCATCAACCACGACATTACCCAGCCTTTTGAATTGAACAGGTTTTCCGAGTTGGAAAGGTTCAAGGTCAAGTTCAACGGCATCCAAGAGATATATCATTTGGCTTGCCCGATTTCCAAAAAACATTTTGATGATTTCAAGATCGCGACCGTGCTGACCAATTCCATCGGCGTCAAAAACGTATTGGATCTGGCTGTGGAGAATCATGCCAAAGTTCTGTATGCATCATCCAGCGTATTGTATGGCGACCGGCATGGGGACAAAAAACTGGTCAAGGAAACAGATGAATGCAGGCTTGACCATTTGACCACGCGCGGCGCCTATGACGAGGGCAAGCGCTTTTCCGAATCAATCCTCCAGACCTATGCCGAAGTCTATGGCTTGGATATAAAGATCGCGCGCATCTTCAGGACCTATGGCCCGCGCATGAAGATTTTCGACGGCAACCTCATTCCTGACATCGTGCTGAATGCGCTTGAGGGCAAAGACATCGTCATTTCTGGCGACGAGGAGACGAACACGTCTTTGGCCAATGTGGCAGACATCGTAGACGGCATGATCAGGCTCATGTCATCGCCCATTGAAATCACGGTCGTCAACCTAGGCTCAGACCAGCAGATCAGGCTGGTGAGCGTGGCCCAGAAAATCATGAACATCATCAACTCGGGTTCGCGCGTGCGCTTTGAGCCGCATGTGCACCAGTATATTGATGCAGGTTTGCCGGATATTTCGCGCGCCCGGGAATTGCTGGGCTGGGTGCCGCTCGTCAGGCTAGAGGACGGACTCAAAGAGATGATTGACTATGCTAACTCGAACAGAAAACTCGTTTCCTTTTAATTAAACTATACTCATTATGTCATTGCGAGCGATAGCGTGGCAATCTCTTGCCAAAAAGCCAAAGATGATAGTTGTTCTAACCCTATTCATTTTGGGATCACTTGGTGCTGGTTGTACAAAAGTCAATAACGGGCTGGGCCTGGAAAACTATCAGGAGGCTACGGACGTTCAAAATAATGGTACAACTTCTAGCGAAGAATCTGTTGCCCTGCATTCAATCGGGGTGAGGGCTGGTTGTTTTCCATTATCTGAGGCGCAAGCTATTTTTTCTTCCGTTGGAGCTACTAATGTCCAGGATATACTTACGAAAATTAAAAATAAAGAAAAACAAGGGTATGCTATCGAAGGAGTTTGCTTGGAAAGGAACGGCGGCGATACTCGTCTTGTCGCTCTGTTAAACAAATCTGGATATTCAGTTGCGGCTTGGAGCTCTGAAAAACAGCTGCCGCTGGTTTTTTCCAATACCGTTAAAGAAAACATCATGTATTGGGGGAATGGAGATGACATGATTTTTGTAGATGATCAAAAGGATTCTTATGGGTTCACGGTCACGATCCATTCTTTTTTTGCCGAGGGATTGGATATGTCCAAGGATTATTTTTCATTTAAGCCTGGTACTAAAACCTTAAAGAAGACGAGATCCTGTGATTCGCATTTTGATATAGAGAATAAAAAGGAGACGGAAACTTGTAAATAATTAATTAGTGAGAGATTGCCGCGCTATCGCTCGCAATGACAACTAAGTGAAAAGTATGCCAACACCTGTATTTGATAAAAAGAACATCGTTGTCACTGGCGGAGCCGGGTTTATTGGTTCGCATCTGTGCGAGCAATTGCTCCAGCAAGGCGCTCGGGTCATCTGTTTGGACAACTTGATATCATCCAACCTGACCAACATCGATTTTTTGCTCAAGAACCCGAATTTCGAATTCATCAGGCATGATATCAACCTGCCGTTCAATGCCGAGCAATTCCCGGAGCTGGAGAGGTTCAAGATGAAATTCCAAGGCGTGCAAGAAATCTATCACTTGGCTTGCCCCATGAGCCCCAAAGAATTCGAGCAGACCAGGATGCAGACCCTGTTGGCCAACAGCGTGGGCATGCGCAATGCGCTTGATTTGGCGGTTAAGTACCGCGCTAAGTTTTTGTTCACCTCAACTTCAGCGGTTTATGGCCCGCGGCCGCAAGACGGCCATCAACTTAAGGAAAACGAAACAGGCACAGTGGATGTCAACTCAGAGCGCGCGTGTTATGACGAGGGCAAGCGCTTTGCTGAGACTGCGTGCCGCACATACCAGCAAGTCCATGGCTTGGATGTCAAAGTCGCCCGCGTCTTTCGGACTTATGGCCCGCGCGAGAGATTGTTTTCCGGCGAAATGGTGCCTGATTTTATCGTGAATGCTTTGGACAACAAGGACATCGAGATTTTCGGGGATGAGACTTTCACCACATCCTTGTGCTATGTGTCTGATGTGGTGGATGCGATCGTAAAACTCATGGCCACTGAGGGCGACATGGGGCCAGTGAACATTGGGAGCGATTTGGACATGCCGATCGTAGAAGTGGTCAAGCACATTTTGGAAATGACAGGCTCAACCAGCAAGATCGTGTTCCAGCCCCAATTGCTGTTCATGACGCCTTTGGGCTTGCCTGATCTGACCAAGGCCAAGGAAAAGTTGGGCTGGATGCCGCTCGTGTCTTTGGATGAAGGCCTGAAGAAAATCATTGATTACACCATGGCGTACAAGAATGTTTTGAGCGAGTTCGGGAAGACGGGAGCGTCAAAGGTATAGGACTAGACAAGCCGTGTTTTTTTCGCTAGCATTAAACAAATGCAAGTTATTGGCGTGGTTCCGGCATTTAATGAAGCCGGCAGAATAAGCGCTACCTTAAGCGCTTGTTTGCCATATTTGGACAAGATAGTGGTGGTTGACGACGGGTCAACAGATGCCACGGCCCAGGATGCTGTGATGGATAAGGTCGTGGTCCTGCGCCATCAGATCAATCGCGGCCAAGGCGCGTCTTTGCGTACAGGTACGCAAGCAGCTCTTAAGCTTGGCGCTGACATAATCGTGCACTTGGATGCAGATGGCCAGCATCATCCAGAGGACATACCAACACTCATTGCACCGATTGTAGATGGCAAAGAGGATGTTGTGTTTGGTTCGCGCTTTATGGGCATTGAACCAGAGGGCATGCCTTTTGCGCGCCGCTTCCTGATGGTGGGCATCAAGCTTTTCAATGCACTCATGCTGGGCATCACGAAAAACATGACTGATCCGCAATCTGGCATGCGCGCCATGAGCGCGAGCGCAGCTGAATCAATTCCGTTTTCCCAGGATAGGATGGCGCATGCATCGGAAATTTTACGCTTGGTCACGCGTTCAAAACTGCGCTGGGTAGAAGTGCCTGTCCATGTGCGCTATACGCAAGACAGTCTGCGCAAAGGCCAGAAATCAACGGATGCGCTTAAGATCGTATGGCAGTTGTTTGTGGGGGCATTTATAAGGTAAGATGAATTTCATATGTTGATTCAAGTCATTTTAGTGCTCATCTTCGCGGCTTTCATTGTTTTGAGCTGGAAGCGCTTCAAAGAAAAGGTAATATCCTTGGGCGAGGCCGCCTTGTGGACGCTTTTGTGGGTAGCTGGCGCTGTGGTCACGCTCATCCCCAAGACTACGGATTATGTGGCCAGCTTAGTCGGCGTAGGCCGCGGCGCAGACCTGGTTCTGTATTTGGCCATGGCCTGCATGTTTTATTTGATTTTCAAATTGTTCATCAATTACGAAAAACTGGAAAAGAAACTGACTGACATTGTCCGCAAAGATACGCTGTCTGATCTGGACGATGGCAAGCCCGGGAAATCAGCCTAATATGGATGAGCCAGTGCCTGTGGTTGATTTGATAATCGTTTCATATGGACACGCGCGTTTTATGGACGCGCTTTTTGCTTCTTTGGCCAAGCTCCAGTATCCGCGCGACAAATGGCGCTTGCACGTGGTCATCAACAAAGACGGAGATGGCACGCTGGAGGCTGTGCGCAAGCTGGAGCAGATGTACTCATCCACTCTGCCCAAGATGATGGTGCATGAGCCGCATG
>CAZPAP010000016.1:0-19944 GCA_964584725.1 uncultured Gammaproteobacteria bacterium | reverse complement strand
AGAATGACAATTTTTTTTTTTTTTCCAATCACGATTCGTACATTGGTAACAAATTCGTAATTCGTACGAGCGAGGCGAACAAAAAAGCCGACTTAGATGTCGGCGCCAGTAGGTAGCGAAGTCATGATATCAATCTCGGGCCCTCCTTCTATGAGCGAAAACTTCATGGCGAGCGCGTTGCCGATCCTGTAAGAACCGTTCACCTTTCTCAGAAGTTCAGGCCTGTCCCAGCACACCATGCGTACCAGGACCTTGGCCGTCAGTTTGGTGAAGATCATTATCATGTGGCCATGTTTGGGCACGTAGTCCTGGAATCTTCTCCACCACTCAATCAACTTGGCCGGGACCCTCTCGTCGCTCTTGTTCCTCAGGAAAGTCTTGGCCTCGTCAGCATCAATGGCCGGCAAAGAGATCTTCCTGGTCCTGTATGCGCCTGATCCGATCCAGCGTGCCTGGTGTAAAAACGGATCGATCAGCACCACTGGACTGAGTTCCCTGACAAAGGCTCTGCGGGCCGAGCGGACCATCTTCCCGATGAGATCAAGGTCCTTGTGCTTGTCGTACAGCTCGACTACCCACATTGACCGTTGCTCAAAAAGCCAAGGCCGTAGGGGAAAAGGATTCAACATCCTCTGCTCAGCGCACTGCAGGTCTGAGACAAGGATAATCTCGCCGTTAAAGACCGCCAGCTCGTTGGGTTCAACGGGCATGCTTTGAGGAATATCCGGAGCTCTCAAAGACAGTTCCTCCAGGCCAAGATACCGACAAAGCATCCGCACTTGCAGGGATGAAAGCCTGATGGCGTCTACAACAATTTGGTTCGGGCCGTGCGTGATGAACACGATCTGCCTATTCCAGAAGCTCTTGAAACCAGGGTACTGACTGCCCAGCTCCTCAAGGCGCGAAGGCGCGAGGAACACGGGCCGAAGGTCCCGATCAAGCTCTATCAGACACGAGCCTTCTAGTTTTACCTCCTGTGGCTGTTCACTGATGGTGAAAAGCATCTCGTTTCCTGGGGTTTGTGTGGCAAGAGTCTCGACTGATCTCATGACGCAGCCTCCAGTCCAGCTCTTAGAATTGCTTAAAGGGGCGAACTTGTGATATCCCAAAATAGAGCTTTTCTGCAAAGTTGTCAAGCATCAAAGACTAATTTTGGCTTAAATCACGAAACTTAGGATTTTATCCTTAATATAGATGATTTTCTTGGGTGTTTTGCCCTCTAAATGCTTTTTTACGTTTTCTACCTGTTCTGCTGCCTGGCGCACAAAAGCCTCGTCTGACCCGGCCAGGACCATTACCTGGCCGCGGACTTTGCCATTGATCTGGACAGCGATTTCCACTTCAGACACCTTGAGTTTGTCCGGATCATGGGCTGGCCAAGCCGAAGCATGGATTGAATCTTCGCGGCCCAGCATGTGCCACAGCTCTTCTGTCATGTGCGGCGCAAAAGGCGCAAGAATCTTCAGATAGGATTCAAAATCACGGGCCCGTAAATCTGCTGTCTGCAATTCATTGGTCAAAATCATCAAAGCAGATACTGCTGTGTTGAATCTCAGGTTATCGATGTCATCCCCGACCTTCTTGATGGTCTGATGCAAAATATTTTCATACGGCCTGACATCTTCCAGATCAAAAACATTCTCATACCCCTCATTTTGCTCTTTGCTCTTTGCTCTTTGCATTTGCCGAAGGCTAATGTTCCAGGCCTTGTCCAAAAAGCGCTTCACGCCCTGGATGCCATGCGTGTCCCATGGCGCATCCATGTCATACGGGCCCATGAACATCTCATACACCCTGAATACATCTGCGCCGAACTCAGCCACCACATCATCCGGATTGATTACATTGCCTTTTGACTTGGACATCTTGATTCCGCCCTCGCCCAAAATCATGGCGTGCGACCTGCGGCTGGCATATGGTTCTGAACCGCAGGATGATGGCACAAAGCCGCGGTCAAACAAAAACTTGTACCAGAACCGCGAGTATAGAAGATGCAAAGTCGTGTGCTCCATGCCGCCATTGTACAGATCAACCGGCATCCAATATTCCATGGCGCGGCGCGAGGCAAAAGCCTCCTTGTTCTGAGGATCGCAATAGCGCAAAAAGTACCAGGATGAGCCGGCCCAGTTAGGCATGGTGTCTGTTTCGCGGCGCGCCTCGCCCTGGCAAATAGGGCAACTCGCCTTGACCCAATCAGTCATGGTGGAAAGCGGCGATTCGCCCGTATCAGTCGGCTCGTAATTTTTTACATCTGGCAAAACCAAAGGCAATTCACTATCAGTAATCGGATTCCAACCGCAATGCTCGCAATACACCATTGGGATTGGCTCGCCCCAATAGCGCTGGCGCGAAAATACCCAGTCGCGCAATTTGAAAGTCGTTTTCCTCTCCCCGACTCCATTCTTCTCAAGCCAGGCGATCATTTTCTCTGTGGCTTTTGGTGTTTCAAGTCCGTCTAAAAAGTCAGAACTCATGGAGATGCCATTACCAGTAAATACTGTTTCTGAATATCCTTTCAAAAATAGCTCTATCCGCTTTTTTGTGAACTCTGTAACTAGTTTATGAGACAAAGCTTCTTGAAGTGACATCTCAACTATTGATTCGCCTTCGTGAAGCTTCAATGTCTTGAGGTCAATGTCTTGTATATGGAATATAGAATAATATTTTCCAGGCCTAGTTCTGCTCGCTGCATCACCTATGTATTTAGCAGCCTTTTTCGAGATATCTAATTCAAGTTCTTCTTCTAACTCTCTTTTCAGGCAAGACAAAATATTTTCCCCTGGTTCCCTTCCGCCGCCAAACAAGGCTATCATCCCTGGCTGAAGCGGAGCTTTCTGGTCACGTTTTTGGAAGAGAAACGTGCCTTTGGCGGTTTCAAGTACAGCACCGCAGCCGCCTATATCCTCGTCTGGCATGCGCACAACAGGTATAATCGGCAACTCAAATTTTTTCGCGAATTCAAAGTCGCGCTCATCGTGCGCTGGTACGGCCATAATGGCGCCTGTGCCATAGCCGGATAAGACATAATCCGCGATCCAGACTGGAATTTCTTTTTTAGTCGCCGGATTGATAGCCATCACACCTTTGAGCTGAACGCCTGTCTTTTCCTTATTCTCTTGGCGTTCAATATCCGTCTTCTTTTGCGTTTGGTCTTGATACTTCCTGACTTCGTCGTGATTCGTGATATGTGACTCGTGACTCGTGATCAGCGGATGGTCAGGCGATAGCACGAGATATGTGGCGCCGAACAAAGTGTCCGGGCGGGTGGTGAAGACGACTACCTTGTCATCCTGAGCGGAGTCTGACGGAGCCGAAGGATCTGGTTTTGAGAACGGCCCAGATCTTTCGACTGCGTTCGTAGAACTCACTTCGCTCAAGATGACAAATTGAATCGAAGCACCCTCAGACTTGCCGATCCAATTGATTTGTTGCGTCCTAATCTTCTCAAGATAATCCACTTGATCCAATTCTTTGATCAATCTGTCCGCATATTTGGTGATGCGGAACATCCATTGTTCTTTTTCGCGCTTTTCAACCGGGCCGCCGCAGCGATCGCAGATTCCGCCTTGGGCCTCTTCGTTGGACAAGCCTATCTTGTCCTTAGGGCACCAGTTGATCGTGGTTTTGGCTTTATAGGCCAAGCGTTGCGCATCCTTATAAGCGCGGATCGCTTCTTGGCCCTTAAGTTCAACTTCTTGCGGAATCACCAGCTCTTGGATAGACCTGGCTTTTTCCATTTTCTCGTCATACCAGGATTCGTAGAATTGGATGAACATCCATTGTGTCCAACGGTAATAGGCCGGATCCGTGGTATTGATCTCGCGCGTCCAATCGAAACCCAGGCCCAATGATTGGATCTGACGCTTGAAAGTCGCGATATTCTGAGTGGTCACGATCGAGGGATGGATTTTTTTCTTGATGGCGAAATTCTCGGCCGGCAAACCGAACGCATCCCAGCCGATCGGATACATTACATTCTTGTTCTGCATGCGGCGCTTGCGCGTTATCAGATCAATGGCCGTGTACGAGCGCGGATGCCCGACATGCAAACCCTCGCCGGAGGGGTATGGAAACTCAACCAGGCCGTAGAACTTCTGCTTCTCGGTTTTATCCGGGTTCTCAGCATGATAAACGCCGTGGGCCTCCCACCATTGCTGCCACTTGGGCTCTATATCTTTAAATGGATATTTCTCGGCCATAATGCACAACAAATTACCATGCAAATGAGCGATTGTAAACCGCATGAACACAAAAAAAGAGACACCCTGACAGGGCGTCTCTACTTTTTTTCGCTCTCTATGATTATTGGCGTGGGCGATCTTCCTGAGGGCGGGCTTTGTTCACCGCAATGCGGCGGCCACCCATATCAGAACCGTCAAACATGGAGATGGCCTTCTCTGCAGAAGCATCATCAGACATTTCGACGAACGCGAACCCACGAGGGCGACGCGTCTCACGATCCGTAGGAATGAATACGGAGACGACTTCGCCAGCCTGGGAGAAGAGCTGCTGGAGCTCCTCATCGCTGGTGCGATAAGGGATGCCACCAACAAACAATTTTACGGACATGCGTTTGTGGTACTAAAGAATTAAACAGGATACTCGTTTGCGCATGACCTTTCCCCGACCTATTTTTACGATCCCTGTAGAGACGTCCTGACAGGGCGTCTCTACAGGGACAGGATGGCTATCGCACGTTCTATCCACAATTAGATTAGCATATTTAGATGCGATTTGCAAGACCATGAGATTGGCCTTATTGGTGGCATTATTTTCGGTCAACATCCTCGATCTTCCTGAAACCGATCCTTTGCGGCGCATAATCCTCATCCAGCCCGAGCATGCTGGCAAACACAATAGACTCTTCGCCATACCTGTCGCGGATGGAGTCAACAGCAAAGGTCACTTTGCCTTTTTTGTGGCTTACTCCCTCCCCGCCCGCCTCGCCTTGCGAAGCATGGCGGGCAGGTAGCTCCCCCTTAAAAAGGGGGAGGTTAGACTGTCCGCTGAACGGCACCAGGTCATGCAGAGTCACGGCCAAAAAAGTCACAGGCATTTTGCCATCCCACATGCTTTCTAAAGCGCGTGTTGCTCCGCCTACCAGCGAAAAGATATCATTGGCTGGCTCAGAAAAAGATACAGAGCTGTTCATGGCTTGTTCGTATGCGAAAAACGGATGGTTGGTATTTTCAAAACCGCGCGGCACATGTTTTTCAGCTGCAGCCTGGGCCACCCAGTCATGGAAGCAGGCTTGGACAGACATACTGCGCGCATACAATCCGAATGGACGGAGCCTGCGGCCGGCGCGCTCAGTCAATTTGATCAAAATCCCAAGGATCGCACCCGGAATATCGTTCGCTCTTTTGGGCACGCAAAAAGAATGGCCAATGCTTTTAGGGATCCTGGTGCCAGCGACATCAAATAGATCGGCTTCGCGGCCGCACAAACGCTCGTGCCACTGCCAGCCTGCTTTGCCCAAAGCCAGCATCAGGTTCATGACTGGATAGTCCTTAAGCTGCAAGAGAGTATAGATGCCAAGTTTGTTGAGGCGCCTGCGCATGTGTTTGGCTATGCCGCACGCATCCTCAAGATCAAGCTTGATCAAGATGCTGTCCAGATTCTCAGGCGTGATGACCACCAGTCCATTGGGCTTTTCCAGATCAGACGCGAGCTTGGCCAGGAATTTGCTGGGCGCAATGCCGATTGAGCATTTGAGCCAGTCTCCCACCTCGCTTTGGATGCGCAAACGCGCGCGAGCCAAGGCCCAGGCCGCCTCAGCCGGATCGCGAAACCAAGTTTTCAAATCCAAAAAAGCTTCGTCAATGGAATAATGCTCCACGCGGTCAGTAATTTCATGCAATATCCCGAACACCCTGGATGTCACGGCTCGATATTTGGGCGGATCATTCTCCACGAACACGATCCCCGGGCACATGCTCTTTGCTTCCTGCAAAGTCATGCCCACTTTTGCCCCGCGCTTCTTAGCCTCAATCGAGGCCGCGATCATGCAGCCGTTTTTGTTCAAATAAGCGCACACACCCAAAGGCTTGTTGCGCAAATGCGGATTGGCCTGCTGCTCCACAGAAGCGAAGTAGCTGTTCATGTCTATGTGGGCAATCATAGTTATAGAACAAAAATAGAACACTATCCGAGCTTAGTCAATTTTTATGTCATCAAAGCAGGGTCTGAACGGTTGACATAATGACGTAATACTGCCACTGTTTAAATACCAAAAAGAGGGAGTGAAAAATGAAAGCCAAAACAAACGTATGTCTCGCCGTCTTTACGCTTTTTTGCGGTTGCTCTAGCGGTAATGATTTTACTGCTTCGCAAGCATCTGATGATGCTGGCTCTGATGCCAACTCAGATGCGAAAAGCGATACTGTAACAAAAGACGCTCTGACTGACAGCAAAAAAGATGCGCTCTTTGACACGAACACAGACACACCCGCACTCGACTCGCCCGCAGATGCGATCAACGACGATAATCCAGCGCTAGACGCTGCCGAAGAGGCTGTATTGCCGGACGGGTCCATCCCTCTCTCAGTCGGCGACTTGATCAAAGGCGCGAATACGGGCGTCTACTATTATGGCGAAGACTCCAAGCGCCATCTCTTCCCCAACGAGGACGCGTTCTATTCGTGGTTCACGGCCGATGACTTCAACCTGGTGAAAACTATACCTGATGCTGAGCTCGCGGCCTTGCCAGAGGGCAACAATGTGACCATCAGGCCGGGCACGCACCTCGTAAAAATCCAAAGCGATCCAAAAACATACGCTGTCACGAATTGCGCGCAGCTGCACTGGATCGAGTCCGAAGCCATCATCGCAGCCCTTTACGGCGCTGACTGGGCCACGCGCATCGTGGACATCCCAGACAGCATCTGGAACCAATACACCCTGTCCACGCCGATCACCGCGCCCATCCACCCGGATGGCCAGCTGATCGCCTACGCTGGCGACCCGAGCCAGTACGTGGTCATGAGCGGCGCCAAGCGCAAAATCGCCAGTACCGCAGCCTTCAACGCCAACCACTGGCAAGAAATCTTCGTGATAACGACTGCCATCCCCTATGGCGACGGCGCAGATGTTGCCAACGCTGAGCCCAACAACTTCTGGCGCATTGTCTGCCCCTGAACCTTTTGCTCTTCTCCTCTCAGTCCTACCCTTACAAAGTAGGGCTTTTTTAAATTAGAGCATTGCCGTTTCTTCAAGAGTCCACTTGAGCGATTCTGTTGAGAACCTGAGGCGAAAGGCATTCACTGCATCTGAAACTGAAAAAATAAAGAATTTTTCGCGGCCAAGGCGTTCGGTATGCACTAGATTCACATGATCCACCTTGTATTGCCGGCCATTCCACTTGAAAACCACTGGCTCTACGCCGTCTTTTTTGAAAGCTACAATAACCTGGATTGGCTCTTCAATCCTTTGATACATATTGCTTGTTAGTCGCGAATTAAAACTTCCTAATCACCGCGCGTACAACCCCTTGTATAATCGGATCGTAACAGTAGATTGGTTTCATGGTGGAATTGGCTGGCTGGAGGCGGATGCGGTCGCGCTCGCGATAAAAGCGCTTGAGCGTCGCGTAAGCATTATCCAGAAGCGCGACAACTACGTCGCCGTTTTTAGGCGAGGGATTGCGCTCTACGACAACATAATCGCCGTCGTGTATGCCATCTTCAATCATTGATTCGCCTTTGACGCGCAAGACATATGAGTTGGCCGAATCAGGCGCCAGATCAACAGGCACAGCCATGGTCTCGCGCTCTTCAACCGCTTCAATGGGCAGACCAGCAGTAATCAAGCCAGCTAAAGGCAGAATCACGCTCCTGCCCCAGCGCACAGCCTTGTCCGTCGGCTCAAGCTCGCGAGCCGCTCCCCCGTTCTTCAGGAACCCGCGCGAACGCAAAGCCTGGATATGTACGTCCACGGTTGAAGGCGAAGCTAAACCCAAACCATCTGCTATCTCGCGAAAAGATGGCGCATACCCGCGGTCATTGATGAACTGGATAATGTAATCCAGCACTTCTTTTTGCTTGGGGGTTAAGGGTTGGAGCATAGTTTTATTTTAAATTTTAGTTGGCTAATCTCTAGAACAAAAATAGAACAAATGCACAAACCCGTCAAGTGTATAGTTTTAGCCAAAATGCGGAGTTTTCCACACAGGCTTTTAGTTTTACATACGAATCAGCTTAAGCTACCCTATGGACATGCAATATAACGACGGCACCATACGCAGTCAGATCCGGCCAGGATTGCACGTTTATATTGTGCTCAAAGAAGATCAGGGCACGGACAAGCTGACCGAAGGCATTGTGAAAGACATACTCACCAGCGCGCCCGAACATCATCGCGGCATCAAGGTCCGTTTGGAAAGCGGCGAAGTAGGAAGAGTGCAGGCAGTTCAGCCGATCACACTGAAAACTGGAGACTAGAAAGAGCGGTTTCCATACTATGACCCAAAAAGAAATTATTGAGCAGACTAAGGAGCTTATAAAAAATAAGTTCCAAAATGAGACTACTGGTCATGATTGGTGGCATATATATCGCGTTTGGAAAAACTCGATCCATCTGGCTGAGCAGGAAAAGGCAAATCGATTCGTAACAGAATTAGCCGCACTTTTGCATGATGTTGCGGATTGGAAATTCCATAATGGAGATCTCGAAGCTGGATCAAGGGAAGCGAGAAAAATTTTAGAAAACTTCGACGTCGATCAAGACACGAGTGCACACGTCTGTGAGATTGTTCAACACGTCTCTTCTAAAGGTGCGGGCGGAAAAACCCAAATGCAAACCCTTGAGGTAAAACTCGTCCAAGATGCGGATAGGCTCGATGCAATCGGAGCCATTGGCATCGCTCGGGCTTTTACCTACGGCGGAAGCAGCAATCAAATAATGCACGATCCTCAAATTATTCCCGTGCTCCATCAAGATTTCGAAGCCTACAAGAACAAGCAAAGCACCACCATTAATCATTTTTATGAAAAACTACTGCTCTTAAAAAACTTAATGGGCACAGATTCAGCTAAAAAAATCGCAGAACAGAGGCATGCATTCATGCAAGAATATCTGGACAGACTTATGCAAGAATGGGAAGGTGAATCTTGATCAACAAAACATTTATATGCTCTACAACAAACTGGTGCGCGACAAAATCCCTGACATAATCCTTGCCAGAGGCGTGATGCCCAAGACGCACATCGCAGATGAAACAGAATACTGGCAAAAGCTCAAAGAAAAACTGACCGAAGAGGTTGATGAATTCAAATCAGACGAAAGCATCGCAGAAATCGCAGATATCATGGAGGTGATCAATACCATCTGCACGTACAAAGGTTTTGACAAGGCTCAAATCGAGGCTCTGCGCGCAGAAAAAGCCCAAAACCGCGGCGGGTTTAAGGATAGAATAATTTTGGAAGAGTCATAAAAAAATACACCCAGGACAGGTGTAAACGTCAGACGACGGGTATTTTTGATTCTGCGGGCAGAGCGACGAAGAGCGTGTCCGGAACTTCGGTCAGAACGCAGTTACTCCAGCCTTTTCCGGTTTTTTTGCCCTCGTATTCGCCGACCCAGATAGAATCTTGCCGACGGAACGAGTACTTGATCACGTCCGCGCGGTGCTCATACTTCTTGGAGAACTTCAGCTCATCCGGACCGAGCGTTATCTCCGAGAGGCCTGAGTTGCCAAAGTCATCCACCATCTCGCCCATGAAGATGCCGGACTCAAGTTCGAGCCAAATCGTGCCTGCATACATGATCCGGCACGCGCCGCCGACAAACACGACATGCACTCCCCCTTCGCTCTCGCCTCGATGCTCGATATCGAGCTTGAACTGTTCTTGAAAAAAGAAGCCCTGAATCAAATGTGCGGACATGGCCTGCCTCCTTATAGTGTCCAGCAAACAATTGGCCTCCATATTAAGCTTGGTATGCAAGGGCCGTCAAGCTGGTAGATTTTCCTGCCCCCTGAGCCTTGACAATGTCTAAAAAATGTTGTAGCCTTGTTTTTGGCAGCTTTCTAAAACGAAGGAGGATCCACATGTCACCAGACTGCGCTATTCATCAAAAGCCCAGACTCAACCTTGTCGGGGGTGCCACGGACTCCATTTTTCCGGAAGTCGAGGCTCTACTGTTGGACAGCTCTGATCATCAATATGCCCTGGAATTCATTTCCACTGGCAAAATAGCTCTCAAACGATACAGGTCGGTCATAGACTTCCTGTTCTGCGAGTTGCACTTTGGCTGGCGCCCGGCATGTCTCCGTTTTTACCAAGACAAGGGACCAGCCCTGCGCGAAATGATTCCCCCAGAGAAATGGGCTCAATGTAATAAGCGCATGCTCAAAGCCCTGGAAGTCGCCTACAAGCTTTTTCACGAAAAACGGCAGCTCCTCTGGAGCGACTACTGCAAGTGCATCGAAGAAGAGCTTGCTGCTGCGGCCTAGTTCTCAACTCCACGAATTATCTGTGGGGTATTTTATTTTTCCAAATCGCACCAATTCTTAAGATACTCGGCGTATTTCTTGGCAAACTCTTCTTTGGGCGTGATTTCAATACTCAATTCTGCCATTTTGGATTTCAGCAACTCCAGATTCTGATCTTTTTCCGCGTCTTCGGACATTTTTTCCAGCTCAATGATATATCCATAGCCTTTGGTGAAGTCTAAGGCGATTGTAATGCCATGCCAATCGAACGAATGGCGCGTACGATACCATTTGACTTCAATGCCATGGCCCAGGGCCTTAAAAATCTGCTCCAGCTTCTTGAAATCATCCCTATCAACTTTGATTTCTATCTCCTCGCGCTGTTCATCATGCAGCTCCCCTTTCTTGAGCCAGATCTTGGCGAAATGATTGTTCTTTTGGATGCGCAAATCCTGGTTGCAATCAAAATAAAACGTTTCCTGATAATCCTCGCCCAAATAATTGGCGTTTTTCTTGAAATACTCCAGCAATTCCTCGAATTTTTCCTTGGAGATAAAACTCCGGATCTCGACTTCTATCATATTGTACGAATTACGAATACGAACGAATATACGAATTTATTAATTAGCCAGCCTAAACGTTTTAAAGATCTTTTCTATGGTTTGCATGGCATTTTCCTGGTTGCTCCCCTGCGGTGCATAACCGATTGCGGCTAAAGTGCCGTTTTTCGTTTTTATGCCGATCATCAGCTCCTTATGAGGCCCTTCTGCAGTACTTGAAACGGCTCTCATCCTGAAAGTCTTGCCATTGATGTCAGTTTCTTCGCAGCTCAGCGTACCCTCAACTTTTTTCTCGCAATCAATCCAATCACTCAGGGACACGTTCGGTATATTCTCAACATCTATCTTGACCCACCCGTCAGGTATGCCGCCTGCATAATTGCTTGGAATCAACTGCACATTGTCTACAAGCACAAGATTTTTGTTTTGCTTGTCATCAACATTCCATTTTTCCGGAAGCTGAAAAGACAAGCCCAAGTTTTTGTTCGAATACTCCCTCCATGTACCTGTTGCGCTGAAAAAACTTGGTTTGGGGCTTGTCAGCGCTTGAGCTGGCAAAGATTGGGTTGTTTGTGGCGCAGGCGATTGGGGCGCAGGTTTCTTCGGCCAAAAATAGATTCCAGCCGCGATCAAGATCAAAACAGCTGCCACCAAAAAACCGAGCCAATAACCAATTTTTTTTGTCATATGCAGGTATTTTCGCATTTTAGATCACGGAAGTCCATCTGACTTAAAAAATCCCGAGGAGTCTCGGGATTGAGCTACATCGTATATTTGTATGCGCTCCAGCTGCCCAGCAATGTCTGGGTGACAGGGTCAGTGACAGTGCCTTGCATGTTGTCTGCGTCGCTGAGCGTGGCTTGGTAGAACAAGCCGTTCAAGTAGAAGTGGATTTCTTTGCCCCAGATGGATCCTTGGCCATCAGGCTCGATCGTGAGATAGCGGCCGTCTTGGATCACTTGGATGAAATCACAGTCAGATTGGAAGGTGGCGCCCGAGAAGCACCACGGGCTGTAGACATTGACCACGGCCCTGATAGGCAAGGCGCGGCACAGCGGGCCATACCCAGGCGGCCAGCCGCCAAGAGGTTCAACACAGATTGTGAATTCGGTTTCCGGCTCTTGCTCGGATTCTGGCCAAAAAATATCTCGCTTGGCGAACACGTGCCGCAGGCCCTTGTGCTCATACTCTGGCTCATTTGCGAAAACCGCAACCTGGTCGTCATGGATTTGCCAGGAATACTTGGCTGAGACGCCGTACGCGCCCTCGTCATCTGCACGATACGCGACTGCCTGGATGGTTTCGCAAAAGTGATAGCCCTTGGTCGGCCAAGGCACGGCCACTTCGTCTGGCTCGCTTTCGCATGTGCTGATCAGGATGGCGGTGGGCAAATCGTCCTGAACATACTGGACGTCCTGATCGTCTTTACCGTCCTCTGAGTCCTCGGCGTCCTGCGAGTTCTGGGCGTCCTTTTCAACGAGCGACAAATCTCGTTTTCCGATTTGGATGACCCTGACGTCTTCTCCAGCTTCTGCAGGCGCAGTTGATGCGTCTTGAGTATCTGGAATGGCTTGATGCGGCAATTCCAAAAAGCCTCCGGCATCTTCCATGTCCTTGGCCACGAACGGGCGCATGTCGCAACCCAATTCGCTGCAAGCGATGACTGCCGCAAAACCCACGAACATCTGAAACTTTTTCATGGCACTCTCCAACTAAAAAAGAGCAAGCAAAGTCGAGACCATCTCGAGGATTCGCTGCTCCGCACTCTGCTTCCAAGGTAGCAAAAATGACGAGTTTGTCAAGGGGATAACCTTCCAAGAATCACCAATTTCTAAGATACAAGAACCAAAAAATGATCAATCCCCTAATATCCAAATCCTATGCGCTGTAAACAGAGAGTTTGTTTATCATTGATGATAATATTTTCTTTAATTCATCGGACTCTTTTAGCAAATCGTTGATAACTTCATGCGCCGCATTAGCCTCTTTCAATAGCAAGAGCCAGTGCTGAGTCTCTTTTGTTTCTTTCCTGGAAATTTTTAAGCGGTAAAGCATGTCTTTAGTTCCTGTAGCATCATTCGCTTCTCTATAATTCGCCCCAATAGAGCCAGATGATCTGATGACTTGCCTTATCAATTGATCATTTATCGAGTTATAAGGAATGGATTTGCAGTATTTAATGGTTTGAGCCGCGAAGCTCGTCGTCCGTAATTCAAAATCATATTTTGACATATTCTTGTTGAAAATTAGTTAATTGGTGATTTCTTGATCATTGTATCTTCGAAATTGGTGATTATCATCTATATATTAGTTGCACATTTTTCCTCATCAGTCAATCGTGGTGCATTAAAAAAGCACTCTCAGTTAAGAGTGCAGTGGACCAGTCGAGGTTGTCCGCGCCTGGGGCGCAGTCGATTGGGTCGAGTCCTGAACCTGGCCGCGCCATGCGCGATGCACAAGGCTCCTACCACGTTGCGAAAGGACGTGTAGATCTGATTATCGAGCGATGCGATTTCGCGGGACTGAGGCAGGTTCATGAGGTTGATGCCCAAGCCTTGCCGCACACGTGCCAGAGCGAGGATCGCCAGGTTCTCTAGCCTAGCCTCTTCGTATTCTGACATGCTCATGATGCGCACGGCCGATTCCAAGGTGCTGGATGAAGCCTTGAGTCCGTAAGTATCCATGTAAACCAGGACACTCACGTACGCCAGCTTGAGCAGGTTCAGCACCACGGCATCGAGATCGCTTGTGGCCATCGAAACCACCAGACGATCTGCCGCCTCATCAATGTCTTGAGCTTTTTGAAGGAACTCCGGTGCCTGATCGATTTTCTGCATGATCCGCCCTCCTTGTTGCTTGTTGCGAATCAATGTTTTTAACACAATTTGCCCTTTTCGTCAAGTGTGGCTAGGCAAATAAAAAAGACCGTGGTTAGCGGTCTGAGAAGGCAGATCAGATCCTGCCGAGAACAAGTGCCAAGAGGGCCATACGCACATACAGGCCGTACTTCATCTGGCGGAAGTAGGCAGCGCGCGGATCCTTGTCCAGGTCCGTGCTGATTTCTCCCACTCGAGGCAGAGGATGCATGACGATCATCTGCTCAGCCGGCTTGGCCAAGGCCATTGTCGCCTGATCCAGGACATACGAGCCTTTCACAGCTTCATACTCCTCGGGATTATCAAAGCGCTCTTTCTGCACTCGCGTCATGTACACGACGTTGGCTTCGGGCAGAACATCACGCAAACGATCGTGGACGCTGGGATTCATGCCATGG
This sequence comes from uncultured Gammaproteobacteria bacterium, assembly GCA_964584725.1. Taxonomy (GTDB): domain Bacteria; phylum Patescibacteriota; class Patescibacteriia; order 2-12-FULL-60-25; family 2-12-FULL-60-25; genus MWCR01. The sequence continues at coordinate 5,681 of CAZPAP010000016.1, read as the reverse complement.
CCTTTGAGTTCAGACAGCATCTCGTCAGAGAATTTGAGTTGCTCTGGAGAAACGCAGATGACCTTGACGTCGTTGTAGAGCGTGAGCAGACGCGCCAGAGAATGGACAGTGCGCCCATGCTTGAGATCGCCGACTAACACCACTGTCTGTCCGCGGATCTGGCCCAGCTCAGCATGGATAGTGAACAGGTCAAGCAGAGCCTGAGTAGGATGCTCGCCAATGCCATCGCCACCGCTGATGATCGGGATGGTACAGACTTCTGCTGCGGCTGCCGCAGAGCCGACTTGCGGGTGACGCATGGCAATCACATGCGAGTAGCACTCCAGCATCTTCATGGTGTCCGGAAAGGATTCGCCCTTGCTCACTGAGCTCATCTCCTCCAACTTGCCCGGTGTGAAGATCACATTCCCGCCCAAATGTTTCATGGCCGAGTCAAACGAAAGGAATGTGCGCGACGAAGGCTCAAAAAAAGCCAAAGCGAGCGTGAATCCATGGAGGATGTCTCCGGACTTGAACCTTTGCACCAAACCCCACATTTTTTCCGCTTCTGGGAAGATGCACTTTTCCAAGTCGCGGATGGTGAGGTTCTTCACCGTGATAATATCTTGACCCTCAAACTTCTGTGCCAACTCTTTGGAGACTTCCCTATCTTTCCTATACATGCTCTGCTCCCTTCATTTGTGACAGTACGATTTGCGCCGTATTCTTGCGGTTAAGCAAACGAATGTCAAATCAATAGATAATAAAAGCCCCCTTTGGGTAAAGGGGGATCGAGGGGGATTAAAAGATCTGGGCCATCTTGGACGCGAGTTTTTTGACTGCGCGCCAATCATCTGCCTGAATCTTCTGATGAATGAGCTGAAGCTTCTTTCGGATCCGCGGCTTGGGCTTGCTTTCCAGCAAGTCGTCCGAACACTTGCCCAGCCGCCGCTCAAATTCGGCCAGTGCTTTTTCCAGATGCTCGAATTCATCGGGAGCAAGGCTCTTGGTGATCATCAAGACCTTGTCCTTCTCGCCTGACTCGCGACGCAAGGCGCACATAGCAGATTCGAGATCGTGGATGAGCATGGAGAGGGGCGCGAGGAAGAACATCCACCAGAAGTGACAGGCGAATACCCAGAGCATGCCGTCGCGCGCCTTCTGAAGTTGGTAGTTAAAGGACAAATCCTGAAATTCGAGGCGACGGACAGCTTCATCGAGATCCGCGTAAACATGCCTGGCATTGTTCACGAATGGGCGTTCACAGATTCCGGACACTTGGTCCATGAGAGCCCTCAATCTGATAACAGTGGATGGATAGCCTTCTCGGTCGAAGATCTCGCGAAGACTCAGCAACTTCTTATCGGGCAAAGTAATGCCGAGCTTGGTTCCGGATTGGTAGTTGATCGGCCCGTCGTGGATGAAGCACCACAAATCCCAATAGAGCCTGATGCGCTCCTGGATCAGCATGAAGACTTGGAGCGTCCTGGCATCCAGGTTGGCGCCGATGCGGATCACATCTTGCTCGCGCTCCTGCAAATGCCCGATGCCAGCACCGACTTGCATGGCCGTGGCCATGGGGTTGGGCCTGCCCGACGAATCGGTCAGATACTTGCCGCGGGCCGTTGAAGCGCTTTCTGCAAACCTGGCGCGAGCAACCACTTTGCGCGGTGCACGCTTGGTGGAGAGCTCCTGGACAGACGCTGAAAACTCATTCACGAAGAGCTCGACATCTCCTGGCCTGATCTTGCGCAAGTAGACGAGGTACATGGCATATTGCCGCGCGCCATCGATCAGCCGCGCAATCTGCTCATGCTCAATGTGTTGCTGGTTGCGGATATGCAAGCCAGCCAGCCACATAGAGTACAGGCACGCCCAGCGTTGCCACTCGGATTTGTGACCAGTTCTATGGCCCATTTGGCGATTGCGCCGGCATAGCCATACGTCCTGGAGTCTTAAAATCGCTGCTTTCATCTTCTTGGTCTTGCCGTTCTGCAACTCCATGCGCTTCTCTCCGATCTGGACCAAGTCGCCTGATTGCAGATACCTAGCCCTCAAAGCAACCTTAGCTCCGCGATAAGGGAGCACGAATCTCTTCTCTTCTGAAATGTACATCGCTTCCTCCTTTTGTACTGTGGATATATCTCGTTTTTCAAAACCTGTCAAGACCCAAAACTGGACTGGCGCTGACTTGTTTTGAATTAATGACACTGGATTCCTGCCTGCGCAGGAATGACACAAAGAAAGTATGTCAATTACAAAAAACATTTTTTAGTATCAATTGTTTTGCGATCAGGTTTGTGCACAGCAATTTCAAAACTACATGTAATAATGAAAGCACAAGGTAAGACATAAATCAGTAATCAAAAAGTATGCGATCCAAACGTATCTGCAAGTCTCTTTTAATTGCCTACTCGCTCGCTTTGATGGTTGAGGGTTTAGCGTTAAGCGTTCAGGGTTCAGGGTTTAGCGTGACGCCTGCTCGAGCGAGCGGAACAATCTACATCAGCGAAATCAATTGGGCTGGCTCGTCGCTATCTACGGCTGATGAGTGGATTGAACTGGCGAACTTATCCGACGAGCCAGCCCCTATCGCCGGCTGGAAAATAGAAGGCGCCGGATCATCTGGCAGGCCCTTAGTTTTTCCAGCCGGCTCTATGATACCGGCAAACGGCGCGTACGTGGTCGCGAATTACGCGGCCACGGATGCGCAGAGCGCTCTGGCCATCACACCGGACGCGGTGACATCAACTGTCTCGCTGTCCAATGCGGCTATGGACATTAAGCTTCTCGACCAAAATGGCGAACTTATTGACCAGGCCGGTGATGGCCACGCGCCGTTTGCCGGAAACTCAGGCGCAATAAAAGCCTCCATGATCCGGATGGACTTCTTACTCACTGGCGATTCCATGGAGGCTTGGATGGCTGCAACATCCACGCAAAATCTCAAGAACTCTGATCTGGGCACGCCAGGCGTGGTGGATTATGCGCCAGCGGTCGATCCCCTTGCCGAGCCTCCCTTATCAATTGATGAAAACGCTACTTCAACTCCTCCCCTACTGGAAAATGCAACAAGCACGACAGACATCGTTGTTGAGCAGTCAACTTCAACTCCTCCCCTGCTTGAAACCGCAACAAGTACATCAGATGTTCCCCAAGACGCTATGGACGTCAGGGACGTGATGGATGCTAGGGACGCTTCAGGTGGTCTGCTATCAAATCAAAAATATCTTTTGTTGAATGAGTTCATGCCAGATCCAGAAGCCGGGACTGAGTGGATTGAAATCACGAGCTCAATGCCAGACCGGACAATTCCTTTGCAAGGCATGTCCATCCACGATTCAACAGGCTCGATCTTGAGTTTGAGTGGCATGCTAAGCGCGACAAATACGATTGCGATCTTCAATCTCAAGTCCGCGCGCTTGAATAATTCTGGTGACACAGTGAGTTTGGTGGATGCACAAGGACAAATGGTTGATAAGTACATTTATCTTGAAAGCAAGGAGGGTGTTGCCTGGGCGCGCGATGGCCAAGGAGCATGGCGCATGACATCAGCGCCAACGCCTGGAGCAGGCAATCAAATCAATGAAATCGTTATTGCGCCAACCCAGAGCTCGAGCACTGAAAAATATCCTGGTGAAAATTACTATTCAACCACAACAAAAAAATTACCAATTTCGAAGATACAATTATCAAAAAATAACCAATCAATTAAGACTCAATTACCAAAAACGACGAGTACGAATGCAATAAAACCAGCGGAGACTAAAACGTCAGCGACAGCAAAGACAAGCACTGCTGCAAAGACGACAACTAAGGCAGTGAAACCAAAAACAACAACTAAAACAACGACAGCAAAATCTAATGCAATCCGATATATAGACTTTGATATGATTTACGATGATTCAATAGGCGGCATACGCGTCGCACTTGAGGGCACAGTCGGCTCGCCAGTGCGATTATTATCCAGCCGCGCATTTGTCCTGCTTAATTCTGATGGCCGCGGCCTGCTAGTCCGTTTAGGCACAACGCACAAGATGCCGATTTTTGGCACGCGCATCAAAATCATTGGCACACTCAAGTTTGATACATATGACAATGTATATTTGTCCGTGGCCAAGACTGATGCTTGGACAGCTCTGAAAACACAAGAGAATATCCAAGCCCGCGCAATCCCCTGGGTCGCGCCTTCGGTTGAGGACTCATGGAGCTTAGCCTCTGTGACAGGCACGGTCACGAGCGTGTCCGGCAGTACGATCAGCATCGTATCTGATGATTCTGATTTGGATGTTAAGATCAAGCCAGCTGTGGCCTATCGCGCCAGCCGATTAAAAGCCGGCGACACCATCAAAGCTACTGGCATCTTGGACTTGAGCGGCGAGCGCCCAGCCTTGCTCCCCCGCTCTGCAGCTGAGATTGATTTAATTGCCCACGCGCCTGTTGCGCAGACTCAAAACACAGCGACACCGCAATCCAAAAGCGGTTTGCCTGGCTGGACGCCCTTTGCGGCCGCGGCCTTGGCTATCGGCGGGATAGAAGGCATCAAACGCGTAAAAAACAAAATTATTGCCACAAAACAAAAAACCGCTCCCCAAATTTCTGAATACGAAAAAACCGCCATTTGATTGGCGGTTTTCTCTATGGAGCGGGTAGCGGGAATTGAACGCGACTGGGATGACAGACACGCCCGATCAAACGCGATCGAGGATGCACTACATCGACGGCGTTCAGCATGATTGAGCCTGAAACCGCGTCTGGCCAGTCAATCCATGAATGGCCTCGTGCGTAGTATTCAAGCCACCAAAGCGGCCACCAAGAGTTCGAGGCGAGAGCACCACCCTGCGAGGGCGGAGCCTCTGAACTCTATCGGCCGCCAGCGTCCCTTTTCAAGGGCGCTATTGGTGTTAAACTGCCGGGCGATATGCATCCGATGCCAGTATTTCAGCGCACCTGTGGATCGACGTCAAGTCGGGCTCGGAGCAAAGTGGTTTCGTCACTTTCGACCAGCACGAGATGAAGCAGACGTTTCGCAACATGCACCCACTTGGAAGCGACTTCACCGCCGATCGTAAGGTAATCGTTGATTCGGATCGGAACGGGGCAGTGGGCGCGGAAGATCTGCAATCGGGTGCGGCCAGATCTGTCTGTCCAAGTGCAAGGCAGCTCTAGCGGTTGGATGGCGTAGGTGAAGCTGCGAGTAGTTCCAAGAAGACAGGTCGCGATTCCTGCCGCGCGCGAACGTTCTGGGTGGGAGACGGTTAAGAAAGGGACGGCGGGATGCAGCCGAATCTCACGTGATTCTCGCGCATGCATCAAGAAGTGCGTCCACCAAATGCTCGTTTCGTCGAATATCATTGTAGTGCACCGTGCGGATGGTCAATGCGCAGCTCAAAGAATGCTTGCGTGGGAGGCGTTCGTTCATATGCAAAAACGCGCTCTGTCTCGCGAGTAGGGAGACAGAGCGCGTGAGAGATGTGGCGGTGGCCAAGACTCATGGCCATCACCGCATCGGGACCGCGGCTCGCTCGGAGGCCGCGCGCGGAGCGGGAAGATAGAGGGGGTCATCGTCGTCCGGTATTAGCCCGAAGAGATCGCCCTCAGCAAACCCCTGCGGGGGAGCCGCCGCCTCGGCGGGGCAAGACAAGCGAAACTCAGCCGAAGTCGTGGATATGGGAAACATTCGGACCTCCTTGCGGGGCCCC
>CAZPAP010000015.1:0-20707 GCA_964584725.1 uncultured Gammaproteobacteria bacterium | reverse complement strand
TAGTGGCCATAGGGTTAATAAACAAGCACAGGCTCCATCAGAGCTTTTCGGTCCAGGTGGCACGAGGGGTCCTGGCTGCATGGACCAAGGCCCAGATCCAGAAACCCATAAAAATCGCCACGGATACGCCCAAAAGGCCATACCAGGTCCAGACCATTGGCTAAAAGGGAAGCCTTTGGAGCCTAAGAAGTGGGAAATTCATGACGAGGATAGGATAGCAGAAAAACACCACTCCTTTAACCCTCGAGGCTACTTGATTGAGTACAATTCTTATACATTGTTGTTTTAATAATCCAACCCCTCCCTGGCTAATGTACCTTTATAAAAATAATGCTTGATCATTTTTACCTCAGACACCAGGTCAGCCAAATCAATAAATGCTTGGGGAGCATTCCGACCAGTGAGCACGATTTCCACGCTCTCAGGTCTATTTTTCAGGACGTCTAAGACGCGCTGCTCATCCACTATGCCGAGGCTCATTGATGTATTTATTTCATCCAATACAATCAAATCAAAATCTTGTTTTAAAACATCCTCTAAAATCGCGAGCCCTCTCTCCCCTTCTTGTTTGTCTTCGTCTGTAATACCAATCCTAAACCCCTTGTTCTCGCGTCGATCCAGCCCGGTTACAAAGATTTGAACTTCAGGAAAACACTCCAGTGCTTTGCGTTCCGAATATCTCTCCCCGCCTTTATCAAACTGAATGATCGCTACCTGCTTGCCTGCGCCCACAGCGCGCAAAACCAGGCCTAAAGCAGCCGTGGTCTTGCCTTTGCCATCGCCAGTGTAGACTTGGATCATGAGCACCCACTCGTTGCCCCGCAATTAAGGCATTTGTAGCATGCGCCATTCCTGACCATGATTGAGCCGCACATGTCGCAGGCCGGGGCGTCTGATTGGTTATCAAACGTTGAGGTCAATGTTGTCTGTTGCGGGTCTTCTTTGGCCTCTAATAGGCTTGTCTGGGCTGGTTGGGTGAGGGTTGGTATGGATTGGTCTTTGGGCATGTCCTCGATCTGCAATTCAGCTGTGGCAGACGTGTCCACGTGGATGCCAATGGCGCGGCGCTCCTCTGGGCTCAAGAACTTGAGGCCTAACCAGCGGAAGATGTAGTCAATGATTGATTTGGCCACACGAATGTTGGGGTTGGCAGTAAAGCCAGACGGTTCAAAGCGAACATGCGCGAATTTGTTGACCAGGATCTTAAGGGGCACGCCGTATTGCAAGCCGATTGAGACTGAAGTGCTGAACACATCAAGCAGGCCTGAAAGGACGCTGCCTTCTTTGGACATGGTCACAAAGATTTCGCCTGGCGCGCCATCATCATACAAGCCCACGGTGATGAAGCCCTTGTGAGGCCCGATCTGGAACTTGTGCGTGATTGATCTGCGTTCATCGGGCAAGCGTCTGCGGCGCGGCGTATAAGTCTGCACTGCAGAAGCAACAACTGGTGCTGGCTCGGTTTTGATTGCGACTGGCTGAACTTCTTTGATCTTTGCCTGCCGGTCGAAGCCTTGGCGAAGATCGGGTCTTTCTTCTTTCGTCTCTGTCTTTGAAGTCGTGAGCGGCTGAGCCTTCTTGCACCCATCGCGATAAATGGCCACGGCCTTAAGCCCCTGCCTCCAGCCTTCAAGATACACGGTCATTACGTCCTCAACCGTACTGTCTGTCGGCATGTTGACTGTCTTTGAGATTGCGCCGGATAAGAAGGGTTGGACAGCGCCCATCATGCGCAAATGACCCATATAATGGATGGAACGCGTACCATTGGCTGCTTTGAATGCGCAATCAAAGACCGGTAAATGCTCGTCCTGCAAATGAGGCGCGCCTTCGATCGTATCTTTCTTATCGATCCAATCAATGATATCGCGGATCTGGGCCTCGCTGTAGCGCAAGCGCTTTAAGGCCTCGGGCACGGTCTGGTTCACGATTTTCATCATGCCGCCGCCGACCAGCCACTTGTATTTCACGAGCGCAATGTCAGGTTCAACGCCGGTTGTGTCGCAATCCATCAAGAACGCGATTGTGCCGGTTGGCGCGAGCACAGAAATCTGCGCATTCTTATAGCCGAACTTCTCGCCTTTCTCGATAGCCTCGTCCCAGGCTGTGCGCGCCCGTTCCAGTACATCGCCAGGTACGCCAGCGCCAGTAAGGTTATAGGCTGCTTCGCGGTGCTTGCGCATCACGTGCAGCATGGGCTCAGCGTTTTTGGCATACCCATCAAACGCTCCCATCTTTTCTGCGATTTGGGCTGATTGGTCATAGCCAATGCCTGACATGATGGATGTGATGGCGCCGGCCATGTTGCGGCCCTCGTATGAGTCATAAGGCAAACCCATGGCCATGAGCAAAGCGCCCAGGTTGGCATAGCCCAAACCCAAGGCTCGGAATGTATGCGAATTGTACTCAATGGCTGGGGTCGGGTAAGACGAAAAGCCTACAAGGATCTCCTGGGCGGTCGCGACTATGCGGCAGATGTGCTCAAAGGCCGGGACATCGAATTGGCCATCGTTCCGGCAGTTCATGAGGTTGACTGAAGCCAGGTTGCAGGCCGAGTCATTCAAAAACATGTATTCTGAGCAAGGGTTGGAAGCATGGATGCGATCCGTGTTGGAGCAGGTATGCCAGGCATTAGCTGTGGTGTCGTATTGCATGCCAGGGTCGCCGCACTGCCAAGCCGCCTCGCTGATGTCGCGCAACAGTTTTTTGGCTTGGAATTTTTCGCAAGGTTCCCCATTGGTCACATACTTGGTCCAGAATTCCCCGTCTTTTTCGGCCGCTGACATGAAAGCATCAGTCACGCGTACGCTGTTATTGGCGTTTTGAAAGAAAATGGATGAGTAGGCCTCGCCATTCATGGTGCCGTCATACCCAAGCTCAATCAAAGCATGGGCTTTTTTCTCTTCTTTGGCCTTGCACCACAAAAACTCCTCAATATCCGGGTGGTCTACGTTCAAGATCACCATCTTCGCCGCGCGTCTGGTCTTTCCCCCGCTCTTGATTACACCGGCAAAAGCATCATAGCCGCGCATGAACGAGACTGGGCCAGATGACTTGCCAGACGAGGCTGCTAAGCTCTCTTTGGATGACCTGAGGCTAGACAGGTTAGAGCCTGTGCCTGAGCCATATTTGAAGAGCATGCCCTCGGTCACGGCCAGCTGGAGGATGGAGCGCATGTCATCTTGGACTGAGTTGATGAAGCAGGCTGAGCATTGCGGATCAGGATTGACTCCCACGTTAAACCAGACTGGGGAGTTAAAGGCAGCGCGCTGATTGACCAGGATGGAGGTCAGCTCTGCCTCAAAAATATCCGAGTCTTTAGCTGTCTTGAAATACCCGCCTAAACGGCCCCATTGGCTGATTGTCTTGGCCACGCGGTCAACTAGCTGGCGCATGGAGGTTTCGCGCTCTGGCGTGCCCAGGCGGCCTCTGAAGTACTTGGAAACAATGATATTGGTCGCTGTCTGGCTGTAGGTCTTGGGTACTTCCACGCCTTTTTGCTCAAACACGACTTTACCCTTCTCATTGGTGATTACAGCGTCCCTATGCTCCCATTCCAGCTCATCATAGGGTGAGACGCCCTCTGTAGTATAAAAACGTTTGATATTCAAACCGCGGCCATATACAGGCTCGCTCAGCTTGTTGTCGCCTTGGATTTTGTAGAGCAAGTACTTGCGCGCCACTTGCACGAAATTGGTATCGATCAAACCCGAGGCGATGGTTTCGCGCACATTTTCGGTTGTGGGCACAGTATGGCCGTCAAAACGCTGGGTCAGCTTATGGATCACGTATGAAAGCACTTTGTCTATATGGCGGGCGTCTTTGTCCTCGGAAAACCCAGCGCTCAAAAAAGCTGCCCGGATAGAGGTGCGTATCTTGTCTGGCTGGAACTGATCAATGCGTCCATCTGAACGCCTGATGGATTTCACGGTTTTGAGGTATGCCATAATGGCGTCTGTGTTAACTGTTTCGGGCAAGGTATGCTCGCCTTTTTTACTAATCGAAAAATGTGCCTCGGGACTCATATGAGCTGGGTTTTGTTTTCCTCCGATGGACATCGGGGGGATGAGTTAATTTTCTAAAAACAAACCAACAGGGTGAAAAACCCTTGTTTGCCAGCTTCTGCAATTTTGTCCCACCACCACCTTGGGTGAGACAAGCGCGTTTTGCAGTTTACGGTCTGTTTTGGACCGGCTGTGGCTCGCCACGTGGCTCTTGCGAGCTTTACGTGGCTTGGCATGGACCACAACATCTTGTGGTCTAAATCGGATTATACCACAAGAGGTTGGGGTTCAATGGGGATACTTTTTATCCCCTGTCATCCCGAGCGAAGTCATACGGAGTCGAGGGATCTGGCTTGGTCTGTGATACTGATCGAGCCAGATCTTTCGACTTTGTTCGTCGAACTCACTTCGCTCAAGATGACATTGTAAAAGAAGTTGTTAAAGACCTAACGACAGGTTGATGGTCGGGCCTTCTTTGGCTTGCGGCGGCACGATGGGCAAAGGAATCGGCTGTTTTTGTCCCAACCGGTCAAAGTAAAACACCTTTTTATCCTTGAGCGCTGCTTCATAAACATCGCGCGTCACCCGCACATCCTGCAGACAATATTCTTTTAGTTTTTCTATTTCACCGTTTTTCCAAAAAGCCACGGCCTGCAACCCATCCCCGCTCTTGCCCATGCCAAGGGTCGCTTGAGCAACTGAATCCAATTTGATCCTAAAGCCTAAGCGCTTTTCAATCTCCAGCAAAATATCAACCGTGGGCAGGGCCATGATGTTGCCAGTGTAATAAGTCTGCATGCACGGATAATCAAAACCAAACAGGTTATAGCCGATAATGCGCGAAGACCGTTCCAGCCTAGGCCAGAGCTTGGGCAGATCAGCTTCCAGAAAAGATTCAAAAGTATCGGTTTCGTAAAAATAAACCCCGACCACAGAAATCTTGAGCATTGAGGCTTTGTAAGTGCCAATGTCTTGGAAAGTCTGCTGCGTTTCTATATCTAGTACGATTTCAGTCCTATCAGCCATATGGTGAATGGGAATGCCTTACGAATTACGAATACGAACGAATATACGAATTCGTACATTCGCATACAAATTCGTAATTCGTACGTAATCTAGCACAAATCCCGCAACTTTTGGACTGTGGATAGATTGCCTTGGGCTTGCCAGATTTGCGCTGGTTTGTATGCACTAAAAATCTCCCGGTTAAGGGAGATTTTTGTATTGTCTGACTTTTACAGCTGCCCAGCTCTGCGCCTTTCGTATTCCTTGAGGAAGACTTTGCGCAGCCTGATGTTTTTTGGCGTGACTTCCACCAGTTCGTCGTCGCCCACATATTCAAGCGCGTTTTCCAGGCCCATGATGCGCGGGGGTGCCAAAGCATCAGCCACGCCATCGCCTTTGGAGCGCATGTTGGACAATCTTTTTTCTTTACAGATATTCACGACTAGATCTTCAGGCTTGGCGTTCTGGCCAACGATCATGCCTTCATAAACCTCAACGCCCGGGGAGATAAAGAGAATGCCGCGTTCCTGGGCCGTTTGCATGCCATAAGTCACGGCAGTGCCAGGTTCGTGCGCAATCAATGACCCATGCTCCTGTCTTGGAAGATCACCTGCATAAGGCCTATAACCCAAGAACAAAGTATTCAATGTCCCTTGGCCGCGCGTATCGATCACGAATTCATTGCGATAGCCGATCAAGCCGCGGGTTGGGATCTCAAACGTCAGATACGTCATGTTGTTTTCCGAATGCATGTCTTTGAGTTCGCCTTTGCGCTTGCTCAACTTTTCAATGGCCGTGCCTGCGATATTATCCGGTATCTCAATTTCAACCTGTTCAAAAGGCTCATTGCGCTGGCCGTCTATTTCTTTGAAAATGACTTGCGGGCGCGAGACCTGGAGCTCATAGCCTTCGCGGCGCATCTTCTCTATCAAAATGGCGATGTGCAGCTCTCCCCTGCCAGAGACCACATAATCTTCGCCAATGTTCTGGAAATCCACTTTAAGAGCCACGTCATTCTGTAATTCACGTTCCAAGCGCTCTTTAATGTTGCGTGAAGTCGTGTACTGGCCTTCCCTGCCCGAGAACGGCGAGGTGTTGACCCCGAACGTCATCTTGACTGTCGGCTCCTCAATAGCCATGACTGGCAAAGCCTCTGGCTGGTTAACGTCGGCCACGGTTTCGCCGATGTTGATGTTTTCAATGCCTGCAAAAGCCACGATTTCTCCGGCTGGCACTTGGTCCATTTCTTTTCTTTCCAAACCATCAAACACCATTATATTCGTGATTTTGGCCGCAGAGCTCTTGCCATCGCGATCGATCCAAATGACTGGGCCGGGTTTAAAGATGCCGCGTGTGACGCGACCGATGGCAATCCTGCCCTTATAATTGTCGTGCGATACATTTACGACTGAAACCTGCAGAGGACCATCCGGATTGTTGTTCGGAGCCGGGATATTTTCGACAATGCAATCAAACAAAGGCACGATGCCAGTCATCTTATCCAGCTCTGGCGTCAAACCAGCTTTAGCCTGTTTAGCTGAAGCATAGATCACCGGGAAGTCTGTCTGCTTGTCAGATGCACCCAAAGCGCAGAACAGATCAAAAGTCTTGTCCAAAACCCAGGCTGGCCTGGCATCTGGCTTATCGATCTTATTGATGACAACGATTATGCGATGTCCGGCTTCAATTGCCTTCTTGAGCACAAAGCGTGTTTGGGGCATGGGGCCTTCTTTGGCATCCACTAACAGCAAAGCGCCATCCACCAAGTGCATGATGCGCTCCACTTCGCCGCCAAAGTCAGCGTGTCCAGGAGTATCTACGATGTTGATCTTAACGCCCTTATAATTGACAGCCGCATTTTTGGAGAAAATCGTAATACCGCGCTCACGTTCGAGCTCGTTTGAGTCCATTATGGTGTCGCCCTGGAGCTTCTGCATGCTGGCAGTGTCTGACTGTTTAAGCAGAGAATCCACCAAAGTGGTCTTTCCGTGGTCAACGTGGGCGATAATCGCAATATTTCTTAATTCCATGGTTGCGGAATCTTAGCGTATTTTAGCCACAATGTCAAGATTTTACGCTAATTAAGCGGCTTTAGGCTGTGAATTGACACTTTTGCCAGCATCATATATACTCATACTCCCGTAAAACCCGCACTTTCTGGGAGGAGAAGCAATGTACAGTGACCCGGTAGTGGAAGAGTTCAACCAGTGCATCCGTCGAATGATTCGGTCTTCCATTGAGCATTTCGATCTTGCCCGCATGTTTCTGAAGTACGTGGGAGACTTGGCTACATCGGAAACTCGCAACGAGGCAGAGTGCCGCGCTCAGTTGAAACGCCAAGCGTCCAAAATGGTCGCAAAGCTGACCCAGGAGCGCAGGCGCGAAAACCTCAGTGAGGCCCTGCGCGCGTTCGACGACTCGTCGTTCAGCTGTGCTGAGACAAAAAACCTGGCCATCAGGCTCATGCCTGTGGTCATTGAGCTCGGCATTCGCCCGGCATCCGCCTCAGGCCAGCGACCGTCCTGGTCATCACCATCTTCAAGCGCACCGCCGCCGAGTTCCTGCGCCTGACAACTTGGCCCTTGTGGCCCTCAACCGCCGACTCCTCAGTCGGCTTTTTTCATACAATACAAATATCCTCCTATGGCCACGGCATCTGGATTGTCTTTTAAAGCCACCACGTGATTTTTGGATTTTTTGGCTTGGAATTGATTGCGGCTTTTGCCCATGGCATGGCCCCAGGCATCGAAGGTCTCCACTGCCTGGCCTGTGAGGCCAATGCCATCTGGTTCAATCAAAGTGTCCACAAAAGCCACGAGCGCGCCGAGATTGGTCCCGAATTCCACGAACAGCTCATCCCCTGCTTCCACATTTCCGTTTTGCGTTTGCGCATAAAGCTGCTTGGAATTCTGTTTTGCCCGGTGGACGAAAAACGTTTCAGTGCAATAATTGCGCAAGGTCGCGACTTCTGGCTCTGGCTCGGAAAGCTTTTCATAATTAGCCACCATTGGTCCCAAGTCTATTTCTTTGTACTTGGGCTGTTTTTTATCAAATTCGATCTTCACCATCTTGATGTGCGGGCCGACTTCAAATAATACGTATGTGCCTGGTTTTGAAAAACTTCCGAATTTGGTTTCATAATGCGCACGAGCCAAGGCTGAGGTTATTTGGCAAGGTTTTTTTGAGCCTGGAGCTTCTGAGCCTTGCTCCCGGTCGGCTTCAGGCAAAATCAGCAAGGGTGCGGATTTGGTCTGCAAACCAAGCTGAGCTTTTTTGATGGCCTGGTCAATTGTCTGTGCTTGATTGTCTTCCATCGGGAAAAGACCCCGCGCCAGGATTTTTTGGCTGTCAGACACCATGCTCGCCCGCAGGCGGCCAGGTAAAACTTCGATGATCAGTTCTGAACTCATATGCATCTAGCATATTATTGTGCACGAAAAATGCCAAATATTCGGGTTGGACTTTGGCATCCGCTGAGTGTATAATACCGACTTACAAATCTGGAGAGATTTGTTTTTTATTTGGCGTGCGCTTTATAGAACTCGGTCGCTGTTTGCAATAGCTCTGGGTGGCCATGGCCCTTCATCCAAGTCCACCATTCTAAGCCCCAAAAATCAATGTTGTCGATGCCCATGCGCTCGGCATACGCGAAATTCTCCTGCATTTGTTTGAGGTTCATGCTCGTCAGCTGATCCTCTATCGGCGTCTCATTCAAAGATTTGTTGCTCCAGGGTTCCATTTGGAATTCGCTGACGTAGACGCCTTTTACGCCAAACAATCGGGCCAGCAAAGCTTTGCGCTCATAAAACCAAGGCGGAAGGAAAAAATATTTGAAGTTTCTGTTGCCCAGGGCAGGATTGCGCACCACGCGATAAACGCTCACGCCGAGCTTGTCCACGTATTTGCCCAGCGTAAACCAGGTAGAGAGTTCGCCTGAGTCTGTGGTGTAGATCGGATGCGAAGAATCCAAGGAGCGGACAAAGTCAGTTTCTTTTTTGATGAAAGCATTATCCATCTTGGGGCAGAACCCATACCCGAAGTGCGGCTCATTCTCTACTTGCCAGGCCAAGACCGCATCGCTCCTCTTGTATCGCTCTACCACGGTCTTGATGTAATCCAAAGCCGCGATATCCTGGTCTGGCTTGGAAAGCTTGTGATACCAATCAGGCATCCAGCATTCGGGCCAGCGCGGCAATTTTTTCCCCACAGCCAAAATCACTTTGCCTCCCCGCTTGTTGATTTCGTTGACGTCCTTATCCAGATTCGCGAATTGCCACTCCCCTTGTTTAGGCTCGAGATCAGACCAGTATGCTGGCAGCCTGAAGCGGCGGATATCCATTTCGTCCAAGGCATATTTCAATATTTGGTCATAATCGACCTTGAGCTCAGATGCGTAGGGTCGGCTGAGCGTCATTCCATATTCCACGTTTTTGGTCTTGCTTGGCCAGCCCGCGAAAAAGAAAATTATCAAAACTATAAGAAGGGCAAAGATGACGATGGCCATAATTTTTAAGGTAGAAAAGGTTCTCGACAGCTTCTTTTGCATAAGATTTCTCGTCACTCCGATTTCCCTCGAAATGACAGAAGTTTTATAGGACAATTAAATATAATCCAATGGCCATGACTATCAAAGCAATGCTCTTGATGAGCACCACGGATTTGTTGATTGATTCGCCAAGCAGAGTCTGAGCCTTTGACTTCAAGATGAAAGCCGCAACCACGAGCAAGGCGAATTGCACGACCTGAAGCGCGTTCACGACCGAGGCGCTGCCCAAGGAAGTGGCGTATTGCACTGCGATAAAACCCAGGCCGCCCATTATCTGGCCGAAGATGGCAAGCTTGGCTGCCATGCGCACAGTAATCGTCTCCCCTTTTTTTGCCTTCTTGTTATGCGCAGGTTTGAAAATGGAAATTATTTCTTCGCCAGAGAGCGGATCGATCAGCCAAGCCAAGATGATAGCCATGAACAAGGCCGCGATTCTGGTCGTGACAAAGCCACCTAGAAAACTTGAGCCATCATAAACAGCTTTGCCGCTGACCGAAGCAATGGCAAACAATAAGGCTGAGAGTAGGCTGAAGAATAAGGCCGAACGCGTGAGCTTGCTTTGGGCTTTGCCGCTGGCCAGCAAAATCGTGGCCAAGATCAGCAAGCCAAAACCGATCATCTCATTGATATCCAGCCTCTCGCCCAGCAAGGTAGCAGCGCCCAGCAAGGTAATGATCGGGATTGAGGCGCTGATGATCGGAACAACGCGCGTGGCCTCACCTTCGGACAAGGCCGTGAAAAAGGCCCACAGCGCAGCCATGAAGGTCAGGCCGCTTAAGATGCCCCAGAGCAGATCCACGCCCGTGGGCCAGACTGTGATCCACGGAATCAAAAAAATGACCAAGCCGGATAACAAACCAACCAGCCCGGCATAAGTCGCACTGCGTTTAAAAGCATTCTTGAGCAGGATCTTATCTATGAGGAAGGCTACTCCATTGGACAGGTGCCCTAAAATCGCGATCAGTATCCATGTCATGGCATATAGTTTAGCATATTTTCAACTTGCGCATAAAATGCTAAAATCTGTCCATGAAATTCAAAAGCGCGATTTTGAGCGTTGTCTGTCTGCTTGGCCTGGTCGCTCTTGGCGCTGGCTGTTCTGGCTCGTCTTTATCCAAACAAAACTATCAGAAGCTTGCTCCTGCACCAGCACCGCAAAAAGCCCCTGTCATTCCAACAGAGGCCAGCAAAGTACCGAGACCGCTCTAGTAATTCCGCAGCATCATCTGATGCTTGTTCGCTATTTCAGCGTCCAGCTTTTTTAAGAGCCAAGTATCCTGCAGTATGTTCTGGAACTCCATGGACGAATCCTCTTCCTGCCAAGTCGTTGCCGTATAGAAATTATTTTGGTTGCTCGTGAACTCCGCGATGATTATCTTGTTTGTTGTTGCCTGCCCTGGCCACGGCGTACAGCGCGCAAAGTACTTGATGTCAAAGACGCTCCCCGCGGCCTGGCTGTTGATAGGTAGTGTCGCGCACACGCCATAAGGCGAAGTCGGTATCAAATGCGATTTGGCTGCATTCTCCAACGAGTACATGAATTTGAATTGTTCGGAATTGCTGCTGGCATCAGTCTTGAAAAACGGGCAGATGGCCTGGAACTCAGGCGTCTTCGGGTCATTGCATTGCTTGCTGACGATCATGCGCAAAGCCAGCCTGTCCATTTCAGGGTTGCGCAGCAGCTCAACGATCAAAAAAGTCTGCAAGACCAAGAGAATGCCGCCAGCCACGATCAAGATGCGGAAAGCCGTGTCTTTATGCTCAAAGATATGGCGGTACTCGTCGTTGAAAAACCAGACTTGGCCGCGGACAATAGCCTCAAGCACGATAATCAAGAATGTTCCGGCGCAAGCCAGGATAAACGAAAGCAAGGCATCAATGCCTAAAGCCGTGAAAGACAAAGCCAAGATGGGCAAACTGAAAATAGTAACAACTGCCCAGACCATGTCTGTGCTTTTGTGTTTCAGACCATCTGGCGCGCCGGGTTTGTGCGCATGAATAGTTCGGTGCATACCCTCCGCACCGATTATACCACAGACGATAGCTATTAGACGAGAGCCGTGAGGGATTGAAGTGCTTCTGGCAACTCCTCTATCCCATCGCTTCCGCTAAAATGGCCCTTGTTATGAAGCATTAAGGTCTTTGAGCCGAGGCGAGCCGCAAAAAATTCAGAATTTTCCGTCGGGACCCAGGAGTCATTGTCGGAAAAAATCGCAATACTTTTGGGGAGATTAGTTCGGATGAGTCCGAAGTCCATTGGCGTATTTAGCCAGGGCTTGGCGATTTCGATCTCCTCTTGGTTGTCCAGGGTCAAAGAGAACCAACCGGCGACGAATACTGCTCCCCCGATTTGAGTATCCAGTGTTTCCAGGTATCTCAAAATAGCCTGACAGCCGATGCTATGGCCTATGACGTAGGTTTCATTATTCGGGTTTGTGATGATTTTTGACAGATGTCCAACCCATTCTTGGATTGTCGGTTCATCGGTGTTGGGCATGGCCGGAATCTGCACTTCAAAACCCTGTTCCTTCAACTTTTTTCCTAGCCAAGGAAACCAGCCTTCATCAGGCGATCCTCCCCAGCCATGGATAATGAAAACTCGTTTCATATCAATCACTCCACTTGTTGAACAGGTTTCTGGGCAGGAATTTGAGCAAAAGCTTCGTCTTGCTGGTTGAGCGTCCGACTATCACCAGGTCTTTGCTGGATTTGAGGGCAGCCAAGGTCTGTTCCACGACTGTTTGCGGATCAGAATAAGACTCGTAATCTTTAAGATCGACTTTCATGCCAGCGCGCTCCTGGAAGGACGTGGCCACGGGGCCTGGGCAAGCGCACAAGACTTTTATGCCTTTGCCTTTGAGTTCTTGGGACAATGATTGCGAGTAGTTGATCACAAAAGCTTTGGTGGCCGCATAGGTGGACATCTTAGGCCAAGGCGCGAGCCCTGCTGTTGAGGCGATGTTTATGATTGCGCCTTTGCCTCGCTTGAGCATTTCCGGCAAAAAAAGTTTGGTCAAAGCCAAGACAGCCCGGCAATTCAAGTTGATCATGTTCAGCGCATCCTCATAGCGTATATCTTCCTCATTGCCGTACTTGCCGAAGCCCGCATTGTTGATGAGCACGTCAACCACGATCCCCATCCTGCGCAGCTTGTCAGGCAAAAGCGGCAGCTCTTTGGAGCGCGCCAAATCAATGGCCAAAAAACGTACGTCTATCCCCTCTCTGGAGCGCAATTCCTCGGACAAGGTCTTGAGCTTCTGTTCGTCCTTACCGATTAAGAGCAAAGGCTTTTTCTTGGTGGCCAAAACTTGGGCAAAGGCTTTGCCGATGCCAGACGAGGCACCAGTGATTAAAGCATAGCCTTTTTTTGGGGCTTCTTGCACAGAACTGGCGGCTATTTCAGCCCTGGGTTGAGCAGGCTCTAGAGCATGGTCTGTGGTGGGCTGGACTAAGGGAGATGTGGCGTCAATCATATATTTCCTTTAGTAATTAAACTGCGCCCATTTTACGTCTATTAGCGGTTTTTTGTCTATCAGGACTAACTCCTACTAAATCTTCCCCTTATTTCAAGGGGAAGACTTCAATCATTTGGTGTGGAGAGTTAGTCTATTTTGCCACTGACTTCAATGCATTGACTAATCCGCCTAAGGCCGCGAGCACAAAGATCCAGACCGCGATCCAGCCTAAGATCGGGATGGCAGCGACGATCTGGAAAACGATAACGCCGACTAGCACTGTTTTCCAATCCACTTCCCAATCGCGTGATTTCATCAAGAGTTTGCGCAGCCACATGCCCAGGATTATTTCGGCCAGCACGCAAGCTATGAGCCAGGTCAAAGCATAGAGTATGAAGCCTGCGATTCCGAAGATGGATCCCAAGATCGTGACCAGCAGGATGGTGCAAGCGATCGGGACAACGATGGCCCAGACCAAGCCCCAGCCTAAGTTGGCCGCGAACTTATCCAACACGTCTTTGCTGATGGCAGTGATCTGTTTGCGGAAGAAATGGAATGCGACCAAGGCCGTGACCAGCATCACTAAGAGCTTGACCAAGAAGGCCAGGAAAAATATTCCGAAGGATATGCCGCGCTCCGGTTTATATTCTTCGCGCTCAACTGACGGCATTTCGAGTTTAACGAATTGCGAACCGTCGGTTAAAACTGCTTTAGGGTCGATTACTGCTTCTTTGGTTGAATTGTAATTCAGCTTTTTCGCGAAGTGCGCGGTTTCGCCGACTACTAGCTTTTCCTGGACATTGAATTTTGTTTCGCCGTTGATCGTGCCGTTCACGATTATGTTCGCGGCCGAGGCTTTGACATTGCCCAAGACTTTGCCGTCAATGGTGATCATGGTTGCGCCAGCGATCAGATCGCCTTTGATGACTGCATCAGGCAGGATCTGGACAAAAGAACCGGCCACGATCACGTCGCCTTCAACAGTGCCGCCGATGGTCACCTTGTTGCCGGCTGCGCGTATGCTGCGCCCGACATTGCCTAAAATGTCCACGTACAATCCGCCGACCATCACACTGCCTTTGACATTGCCGGTGATGCGTTCGTTCATGCCAGCGGAAATCAAGTCTCCGTTGAATGTGCCTTGCGCAGTCAAATCCTGTGACGCGGCATACACATCCTGCGCAGCTACAAAATCCTTGGGGGTCAAGATCGAATCCCCTGCCTTGAAGATCGCCGCGCTGGTCGGCTTGGCCCACATGGCCAATGCCAGGAACGCGACTCCAAGAGCAAACGCTCTTTTATGCATAAAAAAATAGAAAAAAATTAAAGTGCGAATCCATTATAGCACGAAAACAGCTGCATTGTCCTGTTCAGCGCTTGATCGCCTTGGCGTAAAGCTGTTCGTATTGGGTTATGACCAGTTTTATGTCGTGTTTTTTTATGAGCTCCAAACTGTTCTTGGACATCTCTTTTCTGAGATCCTTGTCCCCCATTATTTGGGCGATGTATTTTGAGAGTTGTTTTTGGTCGCCCAGCTCGAACAAGAAACCATTTTTGCCCGGGCGGACAAGTTCGGGCAAGGCAAGATGATCGACTGCTATCACCGGAAGCCCGGAGGCCATGGCTTCCATAGTGGCAATGCTCTGCAATTCGGCCATGCCGGCGATGATGAAGCAATCGCATGAAGCAAGGATTCCGGGCAATTCTTCGTCTGGTACGAATCCCAGGAGTCTTACGGTCTTTTCCAATCCTAAGTCCGCAACAAGCTTGTCGAGCTTCTCTTGTTCAGCGCCTTTTCCTATGATGACGAATTGAAAATCTGCATTTTTCAAAGCTTGGGGCAAAGCCTTTATGATCTTGTCCAGATTCTTCTCCGGGTCCAAACGTCCAACGAACGCAAGCGTCGGCCTTTGATCCAGCTTATACTTCTTTATCAGTTCAGGTTCGCGTTTCGCTGGATTGAACCTTGAGAGATTTATGCCATTGGAAATCACCACCACGTCTTTCTTGAGGCCGACCTTCTCAAGAAGCAAGGCAGCGCGTTGCGTAGGCGTGGTTATGACATCCAGGTTTTTATAGATCGAAACGAAATTTTTCCAGGCGACTTTGGCAAAGGCCCTGTCCCACGAAGCTGGCGGATGAAAAATAGCAGTCAGGTTTTCCGGCATGAAATGATTGGTGCCGATCACGGGTATGCCCATTTTTTTGGCTGCTTTGGCCATGGCGCTGCCTATAAAAAAATGATCCTGGACATGGACCAGATCAGGCTTGAAGTCGGTTATGACTTTTTCCATCACTTTATGCGACAAGATGGGCAGAGGGAGCCTGAGCCCCCTGTAGATCTTGAAGGCGAACGAAGGCAGACCTACGTATTGGATTCCGTTTATGGCTCCTGCCTCCTGTTTCATGGTGAAAGAAGGTACGACAACCAGGATTTTGTGGCCGCGCATCTTCAGATCAGCGGCAACTCTCTGCATGAAATAAGAAGACCCGTTTACATTCGGGTAATAATTATCCGCCGCGATAATTATCCGCATATCCATTTATTTGATTCTTGAAGTGAAATATTTCCAGGCCAGCAGGAAAACGGCCAGGAGAGCTGCGATAATCAGTCCAGCTAAAGCAATGTCATTCAAGTAGAGGTTGATCGTGGCATAAGCTTCGCCGAAAAAATAACCCACAAGCAATAAGATCATTGATTTGGGGAGAGTGATGGCCAAGTTTATGAGGAAGAATCTTCCGAATTTGACTTTTGTCATGCCAGCGACCAGCAAAACGGATGTGCCGACCCCATGGGCGAATTTTCCTGCCACATACCACCTGGCCTCCTTTTTATCATGGAATGTCTTGATCATCTGCTCGACCTTATGCTTGCTGACGCCAAGCCTTTGTCCCCACTTCCTTAAAAATTTGTGGCCGCCGATTCGTCCTGTCCAATAATAAGCCGTGTCTCCTACCATGTCGCCGGCTACGACTATCGCGTATGCCAGGAAAAAGTTCAATATGTTGTGCGAGGCGAGAAAGCCGGCCAAAATGGTTATGATCGGGCCCTCGATGATGGTAAACGGAAAAAGCAGCAAGTATTTATACTGCAGCAACAGCTCAACGATTTGATTAACGGGCAGTATCATTTCAGTTCAATGTTATGGCCACGATCTCCGGGCGATTCCCTGTGCGCATGGTGGGGCCCCATGAGCCCACGCCGCAAGAAGTGAAGATGGAGAAATCCCCTTCCTGTCTCAAACCATAATCATAGCCTTTGTATAGGATTTTCGTGATCCAGCCCAAGGGGAATAATTGGCCTTTGTGCGTGTGCCCGGCCAGCATGAGATTGACGCCGGTTTGTTTGACTTTGGAGATTTGTACGGGATCATGGAACAAAAGTATTGTCGGTTCTTTCGGATCATAGCCTTGGATGCCAAAGATGGTTTTGTGCAGATCTTTTTTCTTTCCTCTCTCCGGATAGCTGATGCCGACTATCTGCAATCCATCGCGAATCTCCATCGCATCATCCAATATCCGTGTTTTTGTGGTCTTGATGATATTGAAAGTGCGTTGCACGCCCAGATACGTCTCATGATTGCCTGTTATGTAGAACGTGCCGCTTGGTGCGGAAATCTTATCCAAGGGCTTGATTGAAACATCCAAGTTGAAATCCATGCCATCAAACAGGTCGCCGGTGATGAAAACAGCCTTAGGCTTCAGCTCGTTTATCTTCTCGACTATATCAGACAAAAAATCCTGGCCCAGTATATTGCCAAGGTGCACATCCGAGATCTGTACGATTGTCTGGCCCTTCCATGCCTGCGGCAGATCTTTTATTTTTATGCTCAGATGCTTGACCATTGGCTTGTAAGCGTTCCATATGCCGTAAATAGAATACGCGATCGCAAAAATCAAGCCTAAAGCACCAAACAAAAATCTAGGCGTTTCCCAGCCCGCATAGCTGAATATTTTCGCAACTCCCCAGGCTGCGGCAAAAGCCACGACAAGATTGGTCAGGATGCCAAGCCACAGGCCAGAGATGAAATAATAGCCCTTAGTCAGCCAATTCTCGTACTTATAAGCCAAAACCGAAGAAATGAAAAAGCTTAAAGTAAGCAGAAAAAGCGTGCCCGCCAAAACATATTTGCTGGCAAAGTCATGAAGCTGAAAAAGCTCGGCCAAAGACAGGAATACGAATTGATTGGTGAAGAATAGGAGGCCAATGGCTATGGTAAGGCCCAGAAGCACAAAAACGAAAGTGTTGATCGCCATGGCGTATATCATCTTATTTTATTGCGATTCAGTCAATCTCTGCTGTGCGCACACTTCCGGACAGCCTGTAAGTTTGCCATAATATGATCATGCAAAGGGCAGCTAAGGAGGGCAAAATAAAAAGATATTTAGTCGGAGCCGGCTTATTGATTTTATTCGCTGTGTTGGCTTTTGATATTTTAGGCGCTATTTTCGTCCTGTCTCTGCGTCTTTTGAACAAATGGCCGCAGCCTAAGCCAGAAGCTAATTATCAGCTCTTGGCCAAGATGAAAGTCGTGGCCACGGCCTATTCCAGCGAGGCTGCGCAGACAGATGACTCCCCTTGCGTGACGGCCAATGGTTTTAATGTTTGCGCGCACTACTCGGCCAGCGGCACGGTCGATACTGTGGCAGCCAACTTTTTGCCCATCAACTCGATCATAAAAATTCCAGAGCTTTTCGGCGACCAAAAAGTATTCGTGGTCCGCGACCGCATGAATTCGCGCTATGGCCCGGGGAGGATAGATTTGTGGATGCCCGAACGCAATGATGCCGTGGAGTTCGGCAAGCGCCCGCTCGTAATTGAAGTTTACAAGTAACAAGTATCAAGTTACAAGAGCATTCAAAATCAAGGTCACTCTTGTAACTTTCAACTTTTCACTTGTTACTTTATTTTATCAGTTTAGCGAACACCAAGGAATTCAACAGGAAGATGATGAACGTGCTGATGAGCCAAGCGACCTGAAGCCCGAGCGGCAGATTGATCATGAGGAAAAGCGGCAAAGCAAACATCACAAAAGCCAGGGCAAAGATGATCAAGGTGAACCAGGTGACCTTTTTTATGTATCCGCCAGGTATGCCGTCTTTGATGAAATTATAGAAAGCGGCCAGGGCAAAGCCGGTCACGAAAGCAAATGCCAAAGACATGATCATGAAGCTCGCAGGCGGAGGCCCGGCCGTGGGCATCATGTTTTTGCTCCACACGCTGAAATATTCAGGCAGTGTGTAATAATTCATGGTGAGCAAGACCTCAATCTGTCTGATGACTGAAGCGATGACCATGAAGATGAGCGCTGAGAGCGCAATTTTTGACCATTGGAGTTTAAGCATAGTAAGTATTGATAATTAAGCGTTTTAATGCGATAATCGTGGCTAATGTCAATTGTATTACAACTCCAAGGAATCACCAAATCTTTCGGGCCGCGAAAGCTTTTTGACGAGGCCACGCTTTCCATTGCCGAAGGCCAGCGCATCGGCTTGATCGGCGCCAATGGCACGGGCAAAACCACTCTGTTGCGCATCATCTTGGGGCAAGAAACTTTGGATAGCGGCCTTGTATCCATCCATCCCATCACCAAGCTCGGCTACTTGGAACAGAACGAAAAATTCTTGCCTGAAGAGACTGTTCTTGGTTATCTTGTGCGCGTTTCAGGGCGCGAGCCATGGGAATGCGCCAAAGCAGCCGGATCGTTTGAGATCAAAAATGAACTTTTGGAAAAACCGTTCTTGAGCTTGTCCGGCGGATACCAGATGCGCGCGCGTTTGGCCGGCATTTTGGTGCGCGAGCCCAATCTCCTGCTCTTGGATGAGCCGACCAATTATCTGGATCTGCAGACAGTCCTATTGCTTGAAGAGGTCTTGCGCAATTTCCGCGGCGCGCTTTTGCTTGTTTCGCATGACCGTGAATTCTTGAAAAACGTGTGTACGCACACGCTTGAGCTTGAGCACGAAAAATTGACCTTGTACCCTGGCAACATCGAAGATTATTTTGAATACAAGGAAGCGCGTTTGGAAGAGGCGCGCCGCTACAACAAAAAAATCCAGACCCAGCAGAGGCATCTTAAGGAATTCGTGGATCGCTTTAGGGCCAAGGCCTCCAAAGCCTCGCAAGCCCAGTCCAAGCTCAAACAGCTGGGCAAACTTAAGACCATTGAGATCGCACATTCTCTGCGGACCGTTAATTTCAAGATTCCTGTTTCGCCCCAGAAAAAAGCCATGGCTTTGGAGTGCAAGGATTTGGCGGTCGGCTATCCTGAAAAGACTGTCTTGGAAGATATAAACTTTGAGATCAACCGCGGCGAACACTTGGCCGTGCTTGGTGAAAACGGCCAGGGTAAATCCACGCTCCTCAAGACTTTGGCCAAGCAATTGGCGCCCATCAGCGGTTCTTTCAGGCTGGGCCACAACCTGCGGGCTGCTTATTATGCCCAGCACGTGCCTTTGATGCTGCCCACCATCGGCACGGCCAGCGATTACTTGTTCACTACGGCCAAAGAAAGCTTGCCTGATGATATTTGGCGCATGGCCGGGAATTTTTTGTTTTCAAAAGACGATCTGGACAAGCCGATTTCCGTCTTATCCGGCGGGGAGCGCGCCCGTTTGTGCTTGGCCGGCATCTGTCTGGGCAAATATGATGTGCTGATTTTGGACGAGCCCACCAATCACCTGGACTTTGATACGGTTGAAGCCTTGGGCGAGGCTTTGCAGGAATACGAAGGCACCATCATCTTCGTGTCGCATAGCCGGACATTCGTTTCCCAAGTAGCGACATCCATCCTGGAAGTCAAAGACGGTTTTGCCCGCCGCTATCCGTATCCTTATGACATTTACGTGTACGAACTGAAGACGCACGAGAGTTTTTCGGAACCAGAGGAACAAAAGCCAGTGGTTGAAGGCAGAATCCCCTACATGCGCATCAAGGTCGATATTTTCCAGGACATACAGAAAGAAAAGCGCGCGCTCAAGCGTTTGGAACAGGATATCGCCGGGCTGGCAGACGAGAAAAAAAGAATAATCCAGTTTTTCGCTGACAATGCCGGAAGCGTTGACGTCAAAAAATCAAAACGCCTCAAAGAAATCGATGCGCAGATCCTGGTGCGCGAATCAGATTGGCTAGCCTCCCAGGAGCGCTTGGAATCGTTCAATATGGAAATGAAGACAGCTGAAGGAAAGTAGGATCCATTAAGATTCGTTTAGGTGCTTAGACCGTTGACAATCTGCGCTCAAAGATGCATAATCCTGGCAATCAATTCGGGTGGCACATTGCACGCTAACAGGAGGTCGAAAAAATGCGCACATCAATGGCAAGTCTCTTGGGCATCGCGACAATGCTTTTTGCATTCAATGTTTCGGCTCAAGACGATGGTGATGGCAGTGATCCGCCTGCGCCATCTTCTTCGCACAAAAAGGGCGTCCCCGACTACCTCATGTTCGATTGGAATCTGCGTTCCATCGTGGGTATGGGGTTCTATCCCTTTGGCGGAAACGCCACTGTGAAAAGCAGCCAGTTCGCCACGTACATCATTGGCCCTGGCTTGGACTTTTTCACCTTCAACGAGACGCGCGAAAACATGTACGGCGTGGAACAGCACAAGCAGATAACGCTCATAAATCTTTCGGCCTATCTCCATTGCCTTTGATCAGCACGTTCTTTATCCCGGCTTTTGCGGCTGAGACATTCG
>CAZPAP010000014.1:0-23282 GCA_964584725.1 uncultured Gammaproteobacteria bacterium | reverse complement strand
CCTTTGGGCTCGGCCAAGTGCAGGGCGCGTTCGCCGAGCAGCTTGCGCCAGGCCGCGAGCACCTGGGGGTCGTCCCCATGGCTCGTGCCGCCGCCGATGACGATGTGAAACACGTGGTACATGCGTGAGGCCTGCTTGATCGCATCCTCAATGCTCACGGCCTGCGAGATCTTGGAGCCTCCGAAGACCTTGTGGAGCTCAGCGGCTGGCATGTTGGGCCATGGCTTTTCATCGCCCATGGTGAACAGGTAGCCCTTGCGCGCCCGCTTCTCGAAGCAATCCAAGGCCGTGTAGTTGCCCGCGAAGTGATGGGCCAAACCATACGATTCCTTGATCTGGCCGCCGCCCCCGCCTTCGAGAAAGATCTTGGTGAGCCAAGTATCCATCTCCAGGCTGGATTCGAACTGGCCGATCTGGAGCGGGTAGCGGTCGCAGGTGGCGTCGCCGATGGCGCCGAACAGGATCTGCGGATCCGCGATGTAGTTGCGCGATACGATCAGTTTCATGAGCCCGCCCAGCTTGCTTCGAGCGAAGAGCTCGGGCACATCGCCCATGGAACCAGTGACATCGAAGAAAACTGCGATGGCATTGGATTCGGGGTGGTCGGCTGAGTCGCGGCTTTCGCGCAGCTTGATGCCCACGGAGTTCATGGCCGGATCCGCGGCCGCGACATTGGTGAAGATCCGATCCACTGGCGCGCTGGCTCGCGATTTCGAGATGTAGTCGTACGATTGGTCGCTCCAATTTCCATAACCCATGACAGCCTCCTAGTAAGCCGAATGTTTCGGCATGGTGAACGATCGGAAAGCAGGTGGTCCGTAAAGCTCTTTGAGCACAGACCTGAATTCAAGATAAGCTGTGCGCCCGTCTTCAAAGCGCGCTGCTGGCCGTGCCAAGCGGCAAGCATCCAAGAAACCTGAGATGCGTTTGGGCGTGGCGCGCGGAAATGCTCCGCGCTTGCTAGTATCACCGCCGATCAGGGCTGTGATGCACTGAGCGATCATGAACACGTCGAGCGCTGGTGTCGCGGCTTGGCGCTGCATGACCTCGGGCGGATAATAATCCGTCCAATCACTGCTCATGGCCGTAATGTGGCTTGTCCCATATTCCTTGATCGAGGCACACCAGCCAATGAGCTTGGCTGTATGGTTGCAGGGCCGGATCAAGATGTGGCAAGGCAGGACTGCGCCATGCACGACCTTGTGTTCGTGGATCCAAGCAAGGATCTCCAGCGCGCGATTGCCCATCCAGGCTGCGTCGCGCGGATCAAGGCCCTTGGGGAATGCTTTGAGCACGTCCGTGAGCGGGAAGAAATCCGGCTCATAGGTGAGCACATGCATGCGCCTGGCATCAGCCAGAGTCGCTGCTTCCACGACCATGGGCAAGTACTTGCAGAAATGATCTGCTTGGTCGCCCGTGTGGGACCACAAAGCCTTGAGCACCTTGTGCTCGTTGGCCAGCAAATCATTGTCCCCTGCCTGGAGCGTAGACTTGATCACAAACTCCTGGCTGTCGCCCGCGCGGATGGCGCGATGCACATTGCAGAAGTCGCCCACTCCTAAAAGATCCTGGACCACATACGTGGCTTTGGGAGTTTTGATGATATTGTTGTTTTGCGTTGGAGCAGGGCTCTGAACAGCACTGGAATGGGGGTCGATCACCCTTTCCGCTTGGGCGTGCAGCTCCATGAGCCGCAAAAATGCTTGTTTGGCGCGCTCGCTGTTGCCGTTGTGGTCAGGGTGAACCAGCTGAACCAGGCTGTGGAACGCTTTCCGTAATGCTTGTGCGCGTTCGCTGGGCGTGGTGTTAGCCAGTGTTCCGAAGATATCTTGGGGCTTTTTAGCCTTTTCTATGCTAAGGAAAGCCATTTCCAGAGTATTCATGCTTCCCTCCAATCGCATTGTTTTTCAAAGTGCCTTCCGCCCGAGCTTGTCCCGTTTGGAAGATATTGTAATTATTACATTAACTAGGAAAGTTGTCAAGGGCCTAGGAAAAATAAAAAACCTCTGAACTAATTATTTCTAATCAATTCAGAGAGTGAGACGTTACTTCTTGCCAGGACGATGAGCAGAATCGTCGCTTTCCAGGTGAAAGGGATCCAAGAGCTCACCATACTTATTGGCACCGAGCTTTCTGAGCTCCTCGTCCTCTTCGTCCAGCTGCTTGGCAAAGAGCGGCGCGGCAATGCGGTCAGCGGCACGGAGTTCGTCACGCGACTGTTTGACCATATTATCTAGCTCTTGTTCGGTCATCTCCCAGGGCTTCTTCATGGCATTCTCCTTGGTGTGAAAGTTCGCGGTTAATTCCCTCGAAACCGACGATCAAGTCATCAGCTTTGAGGGATTCCCATTGGCGAGACCAACAGGAAAGTGAGGAAAGATGCGAGTAGCGCTCTAGGGCTCGTGCGGTTCCGAGTCAGACTGTTCCTCGAGGCTCTGGAAATACTCCTCGCGCATTTTGTCCGCCGCAGTCGCGGACCAATCTGCTATTGAACGAAGAATTGGTTCCAAAGATGGGTCACCTGGTTGCTTGTGCGCATATGCCGCCTGCATTTGTCGCGCAAGAAAGGGTGCATCATCGCAATCAGCCTGTTCACGCGCTGCACGCAAACGCTCACCAACAAGGCGCGCCTCTTGGTCCGTGAGTTCCGAGGGAAGACGGCGTTTTGTTTCCTTGATCATGGAAGCCTCCTTGGTGTGAAAGTTCAGTCTCTACCCCCGAAATAGACAAACTAGTTATCTAGTTTGGGGGAAGCGCTCGCAGACAGGACGTCGGCGAGCGGGAGTATTGGAAGACACAAGGTTCAACTAGGATCGGGAATTTCCTGGTTCACGAATACCAGGAACCCAAGCGGACCACGTTCAGCCTTGGGAGGGTACATCTTCGCCCGAAGCTCAAACAGCTCATAAAGGCTGTCAAGTTCTTTCTTCGAAGTCCCAAATCCCTCGAAAGTAAACCCGTATCTTTCAATGCGAGCGAATAGATTCTCAAAGAAGATGTAATAAAACCTATCTTCTTCAATAACGATTTCCCCTGCCTCTGCCATGTTCCGAATCATTTGCAGAGTTCCCCTCACAAGGACAATCGAGTTGGCTCTGTCTATCCGCTCAAGCTCTTCCTTGGACGTGCCAAGTTCCTCGGGCTCCAAAGAGTACTTCTCAAAGAACCGATAGAGCTGTCTCAACGAACAATCCGAGATATCAGCTCTTTCGTTTCGAACCCAATCCAACAGTTCTTTCGCCTCCTCCAGGTCACTGACCCGGTCAAGCGTTGATTCGGGAACTAGTACTTGGTCGCATTTTTTTGTCATGACACACCTCCGTTTGCCTTTTTTTGGGTTGTTGTTTTGTGTGCATGACCTAAATGTCCCCTCGAAACCGACGATCAATTCATCAGCTTTGAGGGATTCCCATCTATTGTTACCCAATGGGAAGGGAAAGAAAGTTCATCCTTTACAAAAACTTGAAGTGATTCCGACCAGCTCACGCACAATTGCGCCTTGTCTCATGCGGAGTCGGCTGAAACTTCCAGGATGAACAAGAACACGTGCCCACTCGCGTTCACTCCAGCGACGCCAACTTCTGGGGAAGGCCTGGAACTCCTTGAGCATCTCTGGCGGCATCAGCCGCTTGCGCTCTACTGGCAACTCCAGAGGCCAACCATCTGTTGCAAAGAACTCTGTTCGTGGAATCTCACACTGCGTCACGCTCGCATCCGGGCAGTTTTCCGGTGTGAATTGAACCGCGAACACAGCGCCTTCGGGCCAATCGGCCGCATCCGCCGCTTCATCGCGGAAGATGGGCTGCGGGTCGTTGCTGTTGCCGACAAAAACACTGCGGTCGATCTTGCTATTCATGGTCTCTCTTGTGCCCATAGGGAGTGGCGACAAATATTGTCACTCATCAGCCGTTGACGCGGCTCCTTTGGGCAGGGATACAAGAATATATTTTAGTCCACGTTGCACCTCTTTTCGTTTGAGAACAGGAATCGTTATTAACTCCCTCGAAACCGACGAACAAGTCATCAGCTTTGAGGGATTCCCATTGGCGAGACCAACAGGAAAGTGAGGAAGGATACGGAATGTTAAGACTTTGGGCGAGGCACGACCGGAACACTCTCGTTGCGCAGAAGCGAGGGTTCGTCGCGATCGACCAGAATCCCACTCAGGCCATCTACAATCACGCATTCCTCCGTCTCTTCCGGATATTCGAACCCTTCCATGATTATGGGCTCATCGCGGTCGAGCGGAATCTGTGCAAAAAGAGGATCCAAATCCTCTTCGTCCTGCTGCTTGGTAAAGAGCGGAGCAGCGATGCGGTCAGCAGCGCGATGACGTTCACGCAGCTGTTCGGCTTCAAGCGCGGCTTCTTCATCATTCATCTCCCATGGTTCCGGCATAGCAATCTCCTTGGCATGTGAGTTGAAAAAAGTTCGCTCCTCTTTTGCATCCGATTCGCATCGGATTCAAGAGATGAGGCGCGAGCATAGTGTTTACTGCTCGCGCCGGAAGAAGAGTGTGCGATTGTCCCACCAGTCCTGGCGGCGACATTCGTGCTTGCGCACGTCCCAGATTATTGCAGTGTGCCCACTGCCCGATCCGGGTTTGGAAGTTGCGTAGGACTCCCATTAGTTGCCTTGGTCGAGGATGCCTCCTCGTTTGCCTGCAACCGCAACGCTTGGCCGTCGCACCGACCAAACACTGCACACAATCCAGAAGAACGCATAGCGAATGGCGCCCTTCCAGGTCCGCCCATGCCCTAACAAAAGAAATGGCATGAACGGCTATCGTGGTTCCACGGGGCCTGCTATTAGGCCCGGAAGTTAGGACACGCTGATCGCTACGCCGCGACCATCGCCCACAAAAAAGGTGACTGTGCATCACCCGCCCAGTCATAGTAGCCTGATTTTTCAGGATATTGTGACTGGACAGGTGACTTGATTTCATGGAACAGACCTCCTATTCCACTTCCGATTTTACAATCAGGAATGAGATAGGAGGCGCGAGGGACTTTGTTATCCTCGCGCGAAAAAGTAGAGGGAGGGACGGCGCACATAGTTTGTTTGCTGGATATACCTTGATTGCTGACGCTTCACCTTTTACTGCTCATAGCTCAAAGTCATTGCTTACGCGCTGAACTCTGACCTCTTGGCATTCGGTGTCATCGTCATGGTCTAAGTATAGTGCGATAGTCTCGAATGAGACTGTCTTCCACTGGCCATGTCGCAGACTTCCCGTACAAGACGAGAACAGCGACACATCCTGTGGCACCCAGCGCACATTCCAAATGCGCCGCCCTCCCAGCTTTACCGCCCTAGACGGTGGTCGCAGATGCCGAAGCATCCGCGTAGTCCACCTCAGTGCGGTGGTTGGCTTGTTCGACCAAGTCGTTCAGCCGCTCGAAGCGGTCCCGAAGCGACTCGATCTCGTGCACGCGGTCGATTTCTTTGAGCTCTGTAGCCCAAATCACCTCGCGTGCGATGCGGACGTGGCGGCCTCTCTCCTCGTCCCACTCGTTGTCCTGGGATTGTTCAGCACCCTCCCGGACATGGAGTTGGGGGAGCCAGGATATGTCATCCTTAAGCTCCTGAAGCCTCCGCACCGCCTCCGCAAGGAACATGTCACGTTCCTCGAAGGTGATGCGTGCAGTAGCGTTGGCCACCGCCACCGCTGCCTCGAGCCGAATGAGTTCCTCCTTGGCCTTGGCGAGTTCATCGCGCGTGGCCTTGAAGTCAAACACTGGCTTCTTGCTCGTCTCATAAGAGACGGACATGCTTGCACGGCCTTTGAGTTCAGCCACGCGACCCTTGATCTTCTTGATCCTGCGCAGCCCCTGAGAGATGGTGAGATTTGGCATGGTGCTCTCCTCGTTGGTGGTTGGTAGTCTCTTCAGTTCCCCATCCGGCTTGAGCAATATTTATCAAGCAGGACGAGGAACCGAGGCTCCCCGCACCACACGAGGGCGAAATGACCCCGTTTCGCCTGGAACTAGGCCAGTCGGCTTTGGGACTTTTCGCTTTCCTAGACAAGCAGGGCTAGGTCGTTTTTCTGTGATTTTTGAAGTTCGTAATGTCTGAATCTTCCAACAACAAGCATGCTAGCATAACCCTAAATATTTGTCAAGGGTCTGTTTACTAAAATTGTAGTTTATAGTCAATTTTGGCTTAAATCAGCAATATAAATGTATAGTTAGAACAATAAAATAATAGAAATTCAAGTTGTTTAAATAATCCTGGACTGCCTATGACTCTTGACAAATGGGCAGTTTTCTGTTAGGTTAATGCGCATAACGACAGAGCAAAGGGACAGTGTGCCCTGCGCCGAGGCCGTTCCTACCCTCACTAGCCGTTTAGCCCAACCCAACACCTCTAGATACCTTCAGTGGAACGACGCGAAACAGCAGTATCGACTGGTTCCGCTCGCGTACACGGTGAAGACCGTTCCACACAAGGAGGACGCCATGGGTTCTGGTGGCTGACGGCAAGACCCCGCCTACGATCTCTCGTATGGCGGGGCTTTGCGTTTATGGGCCGTATCAACCTAATTTTGAAAAATTATCAGATGACTGCCAGGCAACATCAAACAAGGCTTTTAAGGTTTTAACGATTTCTTGGTTCTCGATAACTACGCCAACAACTTTGCCTTTATATGACACCAAAGCAGCCTTGTCGCCATAGATCAAAACGTCTCCCTCAAAAGGAAACTTTTCTTTAGGCAGATGTCTCGCATCAACTCCTTTGCGTACATATTTTACCTCGCCAGATAAAAACGCTCTGCCCTTTCCTCTGGCTTTTTCCATTATTTTATGGGCGGATTGCAATTCATTGGAGCTAAACACATTTTTAACCGCATCTATATTGGTTATTTCATAAGTCATCTCCGGCTCACTCGCTACCAAGTCGCTTAAAATAGACTTTATGCCATTTGCGCCTTCGAAAAATTTGACTGCAGGACGGTCGCTTTTGCGCAAAGCATCCAGTTCATCGATATTATCCGCGATTTCCTTGATTTTAATCTCTAATTCTTTTAAACGGGTCTGCCCGAAATGCAAAATGCGCTCAGGCGGCTCGGCCGCATAAACATGGCGCTTGCCTTTTGGCACAAAACTCATCAAACCTTTTTTGACCAGCTGATCAATCGCTTGATAAGTCGCTGGACGGGAGAATCCAGAATGTTTTGTCAGGGCTTGGGGCTGAGCCGGTCCGATCTCCAAACTCAACAAATACACGGCAATCTCACTATCATTCAATCCTAAAGCTTTGAAAAGCGGCTTAAAATCAGGCATATCAAAAAAATTATAGCATCAAGTCAAATTTGCAGAAAGAATCAAGCTTTTTTCCTATCCTGGAACAAAATGCTGGCTAGAACAATAAAGCCCAGCAAAGAACCAGCACACGAGATTTTGAAAGCGATTTCAGTGCCCAGCGTGTCCCAGACATGGCCCAAAACATAGCCGCCGATGATTACGCACAAACCAACGATTGTATAAAAGATTGCGTACGCACTCCCCCGAGATTCCGGCGTGACCAAATTTGCGATAAATGCGCGGCTTGAGCCTTCGGTCAAGGCATAGAACAAACCATAGAACGCAAACAAGAATAGCATGACAGAAATATGCAGGTTTTGCGCAAAACCAAATTCAACGCCAGCCAAGACAAGCCAGCCAAGTGCGATGAACGGCAATTTCCCATACTTGTCGCTCCAGATGCCGATCGGATATGAGAGCAAGGCATAGACCAAAGTAAAACCTGCAAAAATCATTGGGATCCAAGTGGGTTTGATGCCAATGTCGCCAGCGCGGACCAAAAATAAAGTGTCATTGATCTTGGTGAGCATCACGATTGCCGTGCTGAAAGTGAAAATCCAAAACTTCCAAGAAAACGGCGTGCGTCCGATCATTGGTTTTGGACTTGCTTGGTTCGGTTCTTTGATACCGAACCAGATCAAAGCCAGCGCAATAATGCCTGGGATGGCTGAGACAGCAAAAATGATGCGATACGTGCCGAGCGATGGAGTCAAAGCGAGCAGAATCAGCGTGCCGAGCAATGGCCCAAGCACTGAGCCGGCTGTATCAACCAATCGTTGAAAGCCAAAAGCACGGCCCAGCGTTTGCTGTTGCGCTGAATCAGCGATCAAAGCATCGCGCGGCGCATCTTTCATGCCCTTGCCTGCGCCGTCCATGGCGCGCAATGCTCCGATGAACGGCAGGGATGAGGCAAAGAACAAAAGCGGGCGCGCCACAGATGATAATGAGTAGCCTAAAAAGACAAAAGCTTTGCGGTTCTTGAAGCGATCGGACAAAATGCCGGAAATGAACCTGAAAATGCTGGTCATGCCCTGGAGCAAGCCATCAATCAAGCCCATGGATGAGTGGCTCATGCCCAAAGCCACTAAAAAAGCCGGCAGAACCGGCGTTATCAAATCCTGGCCCAAGCCCGAAAACAAGGCCACGAAAGCCACGATCAATACATTGCGTGGAATTTTGGTTTTATTTGGTTCCATAATTTTCAATTCTCTTGATCTCTTGATCTCTGCATCTCTCTTTGCGGCAGTATGCACGCTAAAGGCACTTCATGGCACGCCCGACAGCGCGCTTCGTACATCTCGTCTCCGCCGACCACGATGCGTGGTGACTCATATGGCGCTGGCTGGCCAGCAATGAACCGTTGCGTGCGGATGGCAGGTGAGCCGCACTTCATGCACACGGCATTCAGCTTTGTGACGCTATCTGCCTCGGCCATGAGCTGGGGCACGATGCCGAACGGTTCGCCCCTAAAATCAGTGTCCAAGCCAGCGGCCAGTACGCGCAAGTTTTGCGAGACAAGTTTGCGGACAACATCAATCAATTCAATCGGAAAAAACTGGGCTTCATCAAAAGCTACGATCTTGTGGGTTTCATCCAAGTGATCAAAAACTTCATTCACGTCATTCAAGGGAATCGCATCGTACAAACGGCCGTCGCGCGAGGAAATCGCCAGCTTCTCTCCCCTATTGTCTATGCCCGGCTTAAAAACAATCACCGGCTGTTTGGCGATTGTGGCGCGCTTAAGCCTGCGGATCAATTCCTCGCTTTTACCTGATGACATGCACCCGGCAATTACCTCCAGCGTGCCTGTATTGCGGTTTTCCTCTCCCATACTACCGGAATTATGGCACACACTCTAAGAATTACCAATACTCCTCGAAGAATTACCAATATTCAATTACCAATGTCCAAAAAAGCTCCAATTACCAAATAACTAATATTCAATTGGACATTGGATCTTGGAATTTGGTTATTTATTGGATATTGGTTATTCGAATTTGGTAATTATCGTGTGGTGGTTGACCAGAACAGCGATTAATGCTAGCCTTTGCCCCACAAAAGAGCTTGCCCTGAGCGAGCATAAGTTAACGCGAGTCGAACGGGAGGAAGGCCATGCCAGAAAAGACCATCGCTTTTCTGAAACTCAGAGAGCGGACTCAAACAGAGTCCATGAATCATCTCAAGGATGAACACGAAGATTGCTCTGCGTGCCAAATGGGCCAAAATCACTTCACGCTCTTTAGACAACGCAGCCTGTACATCGCACTCACGATTGCAGCCAGCGCATACATTGTCATGGCTAAGCTGCCCATTCCTGCCATATTGGGCGCGGCCGGACTGTCTTATCTTGTATCTTTTCTGCTCTTCTCAACACTGGAAAGCGCAGTCGCGAAATCAACGCACGAATTCCTGGAGACGATTCGCGATGTGCGTTTGCGCATGATAGACACGCTGGCGCGGCTCCATGCAAGAAGCAGGATAAACGCAGACTTCAAGCTGGAATACGCTTCCATCCAGTTGAGTCTTTTCCTGGATAACATGGGTGAGGCAAAACAGGTTTGGCGCGGCAATGACAGGCTGCACACCTGCCTGAGCGGGATTGTCCAGCTTCGCGAACTTGAAGACGAGGTACAGAGATTGAAGCTGGAGAACAAGGCAGCTGACAAGCGCTTCACAAAAGAGCTGCAGGAACTGTTCAAAGCCATCAAGAGCAACTCCTTGGGCATTAAGGATTTTGAGGCCAGGGTCGTTGACCTGTATCAGGAGCTGATCTTGTTGGAACAGGCGTGCGATAGGCTTGAGGAAATGGACTTGAGAGTCTCTGCCAAAAAAAGCCTGGCCACCCCTGACCCCGAAATCATGAGGCTTGCTGTCCAGGGTTTTATCTCTGCTTTCACTCAACCGCACAATTGAAGGAGGACGAAATACATGGCTCTGCAGATCCCTGATCCCAGAAAACCGTCGATCACCTCAACGCCCCTGACAGTTCTCATCATCCTGGCAGCTGTCCTGGCCATTTGCGCATTGCTCTACGTGTACAACCTGGGCGCGCTGGCCCTGATCTTTGTCCCAATCCTGATCTTCGACGACTTCCGCCACATCTGGCCGCGCAAAATGTACACTCTTCCGTACAACACTCTCCACTGACCCATTCTTGGGTCTTTTTTGTACGCTGCGCTCGTACGAATTACGAATACGAACGAATATACGAATTCGTACATTCGCATACAAATTCGTAATTCGTACGAGCGCAGCGATTAAAAAAGCCGCGTGTAGTACGCGACTCAAGGAACGCTTGACCAGTCATTGAAGACTTTGATCATGTCCTGCAGGACTTCGGACAGGATCCTGTGCTCCGGAATCTCGAATTCAGCCGGCGCTCGGGTGAACTTGAAGACCTTCAGGGCGATCTTGCGGGCACGCGAGTCATACCTGGATTCATGGTGCCTGTATCCCAGGTACCACTTTTCGCTCGGCAGATCCAACCGGATGTAAATGGAGTAGACGATCTCAAGTTCTGAGTTGTCCTTGAACTCCAGGCTGCACGCCACGGCATTTGCAGCCAGATCATAGAACCAGCAGAACTCCAAGTCCAAGATCCGATTGTCAGTGAAATGTTCAAAGCTTTGCTTCTCAAAGATCTCCAGCTTCGGCTTGATGCCGGCAGTACCAAGGATATCCTCGATCTTGCGCAAAGCTGCCACAGCCCGCTTGTCCTTGTCAGTCCCTCGATTTTCCAAGTCCAATAGCCCTTGATGCATGCTCCACCTCCGGGATTAGTTAAGCTCAAAAAGAGCACTGTGTCAATGACCCCCTCTAGCTCCCCCTTAGCAAGGGGGAGGATAGTGGGGTGTGCTATAATATGCGCATGTTGAAATGGCTAAGGACAATTATTTTGGGCGACATGTTTTTTCTTACGGCTTTTGGACTGATCTCCCCGATTTTTGCCCTGTTTTTGAAAGATCAATTGCCTGGCGCCAATGTTTTGGGCGTGGCTTTGGCCGAGGCTTTTTTTCTGCTGGCCTTGGGAGTCATCCGGCCTTTTGCCAAGCTTTATTCCAAGAACGATACCCGCGGTTGGCGCACGCAAAATTTTTTATGGTTCGGCAGCTGCTTGGTTATTGCCGCACCATTCTTGTATTTGCTTTCCAGGGACATGTTGGACATCTACGTAGTACAAGTCTTGTATGGCGTGGGCATTGCTTTTTCAGAACCAGCTTGGTCCAGGTTAGTTGATTTGTCTTCCCAAAAAGACCAGAACCCATCTGTCTTTGAGCAATACAACACGCTTGGCACTTTGATTGCCGCGGCTTTGGCTGGCGTGGGCGGGTTCGTGGCCCAGTACCAAGGCATGCGCCCCTTGCTTGTATTCTTAGGCACGACTTTGGCCTGCGCTTCATTATTGATGTGGTTCTTTTTCTGGCATTTAGCCATCAGAAAACCAAGGACAGTATGAAAAATACCAGCCTGACAAAAGCTTTCTATGTTTTGGACCTGGTAATCGCCAGCAGCCTTGGTTTGTTTTTTCCGATCCTCGCATTATTGATCAAAGATTATGTTCCGGGTGCCACGATCTTCAACATCGCGCTCGCACAAAGCGTGTTCTTGATTTCCAAAGCAGGCTTTTCGCTTTTGTTCGCTTATTTCAACAATGCAATCAGTCCGGCAAAACGCAATCGACTAGGCTTGATGCTTGGATATTTGATTACTGCTGCTGTTCCGCTGGTTTATGCTCAAGCCCATAGCATTACGACGATCTATATCGCTCAGGTGATTCTCGGGCTCGGGCTTGGCTTAGCCGAACCTTCCTGGAAAGCAGCCTTTGCTTTGCACTCATCGTCTGACTATAAAAAATACTCCGGCGCATACGAAGTAATTTTGGTTCTGGCCTGCGCTTTGACCGCAGCCCTCGGCGGCTTGATTGCTTATTACTCTGGATTCAAACCTGTTTTGTACATATCATCTGCAGCTTGCTTGATTGCAGCCGCAGGCGCAGCGATCACACTCAGGAAGAGCTAGCCTTGCGCCACTCATCAATTTTTTTGTGATCCCCGCTCAATAAAACTTTGGGGACTTTCCAGTTTTTGAATGTTTCTGGCCGCGTGTATTGCGGATATTCTGTTTGATCAGTATTCCATGACTCTTGCTCAAGCGATTCTTGTTTGCCCAAAACACCTGGGATATTGCGGGCGATAGCATCAGCCATGACCATGGATGCCAGCTCCCCTCCTGTCAGCACATACTGGCCGATCGAGAGCTCTTCATCAGCCAGTTTGGTCGCGACTCTCTCGTCTACACCCTCATAGCGGCCGCACAAAAAAATCACTCGATCATATTTCGATAATCTTTGCGCGTCTTTTTGAGTGAAAAATTTGCCTTTGGCAGAAGTAAGGATGATACGGGTTTTTAATCCCCCTTTGCTTCCCCCTTTAATAAAGGGGGCTTTAAGTTTTTTTAGTGCGTTGTAAAACGGTTCTACGCGCATGACCATGCCTGGCCCGCCGCCGAACGGGCGGTCGTCCACGTGGCCGTGCTTATCAACTGCCCAATCGCGCAGCTGATGGACTTTGATGTCAATCAATTTGCTCTTTTTCGCGCGCCCTAAAATCGACAAACTGAAATACGGTTCAATCATCTCGGGGAAGATGGTGAGGAAGTCGAATTTAATGCTTTGTTGAGCCTGTTTTTTAGCCATATTTACTTAATTCTGCCACATTTGCGCTCAAGCGTCCACACTTGACATTTTGGCCAATTTATGCTATTATTCTTCCCATTACCTTCACAATTCGTGCCTCACACAGAGGCAAGCCGCAAGCCCATGTTGGGCCGCGGTTAAACAGCATCTCCCAGGAGATGTAGCTCAGAGAGTTTCTAGGAGGATTCCATGAAACACGTGCCTGAGAAGAATGGTTCTGCCGTTGCCGTTGTTCCTACTGACAAAGAGCAGTATGCGGCGCTATGCGAAAATATCGCAGGCCACCAGGCCTTCGGCCGCCTTCGCGGTAAGATGCAAGGCGGGACGCTCGGAGATGTTGAGCGTATCGTCGAGTCGACCGATTCGCCTACGGCATTTTGCCGACGCTGGGACGAATACTCGTCCGACATTCGCGTCATAGGCAACATGCTGGCCCGGTTCCACCGCGATGGTTGGACAAGCGCATCGTGGGCGCTCGAAAGGGCATTGCGCGATCCCGAATTCGTCATCGAGGGCGAAGACCATCCCATGAACCAGATCGTGCCCGTAACCATCCTCATTCTGGATCCCAAGCGCACCTTCACCATGTTGCGTTGGATCCGCGCCGGACATTGGATGGAGTTACACCTAGCGCTCGAGGGTAGAATAGCTGAGTGTTCAGAGCTCACGCGAGACTTGTTTGAGCAATTTCCATCCCTGGAAAAAAACTTGCGCGATGGTCGTGGCGAAATGTTTCACGAAGGCCATGCCATTACGTCAGCCTACAGAGAAGACGTGATCCGGCCCTTCAAGACCACGCTTGAGACCCTCGACAAATCGCCGCTGAACGTCATGTACCATACGTACAACGACCACCTGGAGATTGACGACGAACCTATCGGGTGGCTGGTATACGAAGAGCAAAGCGCTGTGATGGCGAAGTTCACGCGCGGAGAGCAGAAGTTGATTGCGACATGGCAGTTCAGGATCCGCAAAGCGCTTGGGCGTAGACATGCGATTGGTCTTCATCCGGAAGCGAGCCATCAGGAAATCGAGGGTCTGAACCCCACGAATTCCTGCGCCGGCTACCATCATGGTTTCGGTGCCGTGAGATTGACGCAGCTCGACCCCCACACATATCTCGAGCGCTTCAATAAGATGGCAGGCGGGGGCTACGTCGTCGACGCAAGCACGCGCAACGACCCTATCGCCTTCGTCCTCCTGTCAAAAGACAAGTAGTAGGTGCTTTGCCGTTTGGTTCACCCTGAACCAATCGGCTTTTTTTATATACAAAACCGCCCGGATGTCCGAGCGGTCTTTTAATGCATGAGCGTTTCCGCATTTTGCATTTTTAATTTTACATTTTGGATTGTCTTAGATTCCGAGATCTGCGAGATCTTGGTCCATGACTGAAGCGCTCTTAGCCGGGGCTGGAGCTGATCCTTCGCCCGGACCGCGGGCTTCTTGGTGAGCACGGCGAGCACCCTCTGGTTCAAAAATCTTGAGGTTTACGCGTGCATTCTCTTTGGCGCCGACTGTCTTGAGCAAAATGCGCAAGGCGCGGGCTGTCTGGCCCTGGCGACCGATTACGTAACCCATATCATCCTGATTGATGTACAGGGTGATGAGTACGCCGCGTTCGTCCACGGTTCTTTCCGTGCGAACATCTTCCGGGTGATTTACGATAGCCTTCACCGCATATTCGATGAACTGCTGGTCCTTAAACTGTTCTGCCATATCGGCAATTGCAATCCGCTTATGATTCCGGTTTGCGCAAGCGCAAGCTCCGGATATCCTTCACGGACGAAATTGGCACTTATCCAAAGATGCGGACAAGGCTTGAAATTATTTGGTGAAAAAAGCGATTTGCGAGTGGCATCTTCACTCAGAAATCGCGATTATAATAGCAAAAAAATGCCTTTTTGTCAAAGACATTCCTTGTTTTTACGCTGTATAAAGCAGTTTTAATTGAAAAAAAGGCTTATGCCTTTTTTTCTTGTTTTGCTAGTTTTGCTTTTCTCTTTTTGGAAATGCTGATCTTCTTGCGCTTATCGCCTTTGACGATTTCGTGATCAACGAACATGTTCCAGACTGTGTCTGAAGGCTGAGCGCCTTTGGACAGCCAGTATTCAACGCGGTCCTTCTTGATTTCAAATGTCACTGGAGTGGAACGCGGGTTGTAATGACCAAGGATTTCCAAAGCCTTACCCCATGGGTCGCGGCCCTTTTCCATGATCACAAACCTGTATTCAGGCTGCTTTTTCTTGCCCACGCGGGACAAACGGATTGTAAGCATTGATTGTTGATTAAGTTTTAGAGGCTTTTCCGGCTACCAGACCAGTAGAGCCTTGAGCATTTTGCGGCTGTTTTCAACCGCTACGGTGCGCCTAATATAAGCAAAAACGCAGTTTCTGTCAAGCGCCTATCCAAACTTGCGGATTTAGTTTAACCCTGCTAACTTGGGCGCGGAGGGAACAATGCCCGTACATATCAAACAGCCAGGAGACAGCCTCCGTCCGGTTTCCAGCGAAAGCCTTTTGCCCACCTTGCCGCCAGGGCCAAGGCACAACCCATTGATTTATGCTTTTATGGCAATCCAAGCAGTCGGTATGCTGACCGGTGCTGCCATATACCTGATCTTCATCAACCCTTTCTTGGATGAGTTCAGGATCTACGGCATTCTGTTGACGCTCTTGTTGCTCATCAGCTCTTTCGCTTCACTCGCCACCCACATTCTTGTTCTTCAGAGAACCAGAAAGCACTTCTAGACCCGCCTGGGTCTTTTTTAGTCCTTGTTCCTTAAATGTGCTTAGAGACTTTATCTTTTAAAGCATCCTTTGTCATTCCGCCGACAATTTGTTCTACGACCTGTCCGCCCTTGAAGACCAAAAATGTCGGGATGGACATGATGCCGTAGTTTTGGGCTGTGACGCCGTTTTCATCAACATTGAGCTTGCCGATCTTGATCTGGCCGTCTAATTCACCGGCCAATTCCTCTACAATCGGGGCCATCATGCGGCACGGACCGCACCAAGGCGCCCAAAAATCAACCAAAACAGGCGTTTGTGATTTAAGGACCTCGTCATTGAAGTTTGAATCTGTAAATGTGATTTCCATAATATAAGCTAAAAGAATAGTGAAACTAAAAGATACGCTTTCGACAAAAAAGACGCAAGTCGCAAGTATCAAGTTACAAGAGTATTTAAGTGCTCTTGTAACTTTTAACTTTGTACTTGTTCCTAGCGTGGCATCTCTACTTTTCTGACTTTGGATTCTTCGCTGAAAATTTCTAAACGATCTCCAGGCTGGAGTTTTTCTTTGCCATGATATGAAATGCCGCATTCCTGGCCCATGTAGACTTCGCGGACTTTTTCCTTGCCCACCTGGATGGATTCCACTTCGCCTTGGCCAACCGGCTGTTCCTCGCCATTTTCTTTGCGCCAAATAATCATCTTGGCCGGGCTGATGGCCTTGCCTTGCTTTAAGCGCACGCCAACAACCATGCGTTCTTTCTCAGTCCTAAAGACAGCCACGACTTCGCCTGTGCCCAGCGGCGTCCTG
Organism: uncultured Gammaproteobacteria bacterium; assembly: GCA_964584725.1. Taxonomy (GTDB): domain Bacteria; phylum Patescibacteriota; class Patescibacteriia; order 2-12-FULL-60-25; family 2-12-FULL-60-25; genus MWCR01. The sequence continues at coordinate 6,743 of CAZPAP010000014.1, read as the reverse complement.
ATGACTTCGGGCGGCAGCATCTTGTTCAATCTTTCGATGATATCGTCGATCAACTCGTAAATGATCTTGACCTGGTTGACTTCGACTTTCTTTTCGCGCGCCAAAACCAAAGCCTGCGGGGTCGCGACTGTGTTAAAGCCATAAACAATGCTCGGCTGGGCTGCGGCCGCGCTCTCAACATCGCCTTCCGTGATATTGCCCAAGCCTTTTTTGATGATTTCCACGCCCACGACTTCGTGCTGGATCTTTTCCAAAGTGCCCAAGATGGCCTCAAGCGAGCCAAGCACATCAGCCTTGATGACTACATTCAACATTATCTTGCCGCTGGCTGCATCGCCCTCCTGCTTAGGCGCTTTGATGGCAGTGAACTGGTTAGCGATCTGCATGCCTGTCTTGGCCTTTTTCTTTTCAAGTGTTTTGACATCTTCCGGGACCTCAAGGATGTCGCCGACTGCGGGCGCGACTTTGAAACCCAAAACTTTGACTGGCATGCCTGGCAAAGCCTCATCCACTGGTTCGCCCTTCCAGTTGCGCATGGCACGCACGCGGCCGCACAAGGCGCCAGAAATGCCGATCCAGTCATTGCGGTGCAATGTGCCGGATTGGATCAAGACAGTCGCCACAGGGCCTTCTGCCTTGTTGACTTTGGATTCGATAATCGTGCCAGCTGCCAAACGATTCGGGTTGGCCCTGATCTGATCTGCGTTCATGTCTGCCAAAAGCAAAATCATTTCCAATAAATCATCAATGCCCAAACCTTGCTTGGCTGAGATTTTGACTACTGGAGTTGTGCCGCCCCAAGCCTCGGTCGTGACGCCAGCATCTGCCAATTGCGACAAAACGCGATCCGGGTCAGCCTCAGGCTTATCGATCTTGTTCAAGGCCACGATAAACGGCAAATGCGCGGCTTTGACGATATCAATGACTTCTTTGGTCTGGGGCTGGACGCCATCATCTGCGGCGACTACCAGGATGGCGATGTCTGCCACTTTGGCGCCGCGCGAGCGCATGACAGTAAAAGCCTCGTGGCCCGGAGTATCAATAAAAGTAATCAAACGGTTTTTGCGCACGACTTGGTAGGCGCCGATGTGCTGAGTAATGCCGCCAGCCTCGCCTTCAACCACGTTAGTCCTCCTGATTGCATCCAAAGTCTTGGTCTTGCCATGGTCCACGTGGCCCATCACCACAACGACCGGCGGGCGGGTCAATAGATCCACTTGCTGTTCGTTCTGGATAATATCCTTCATGCGATCCTGAGCTTCAATCGTCTCATCGCTGTCTTTGCCCTCTTCTTCACGCTTGGCCGCAAAGCCAAGTTCATCGGCAATGATGGCCGCTGTCTCAAAATCAAGGCGCTCGTTCTGCGAAGCCAAAATGCCGGCGCGCATCAGTTCTTGGATCACGCGCGTGACAGGCAAATTAAGTTTGCCGGCCAGTTCGCGCACCACGATTATGGAAGGCAAACTGATTTCCTTTTTAGGCGGCGCATTCTCATCACCGATCTGCGAGCTCTTGCTTGTGGCCAAAAGCTGTCCGCGCAAGCGTTCACGGCGCAGTTTCTCTATCCACTTGCGGAAAATCTTCTCAGCCATCTGGTTGTCTATTTTGATGGCCCTGGCGCCGATATCAAAACCAAGCTCTGGGAGCTTATCCAAGAGTTCTTGCGGAGTTACCTTTAATCTCCGGGCCAAATCGCTTACATTCATAGACAGTATTCTACGTTTTTTTGGCTAAACTGTCAACTCCAATTGTATTAAAAAACCGCTTGCCGAGTGGCAAACGGGTGGAACAGGGATGTTGGTCAGGCCGCGTGGCGCGACTGCTTGGATCTCTCCACGAACTGCTGGTATTCCAGCAGCTTCTCGCCGTCCCAGGCCAGCAGAGTCCCCTTTTTCTTGACTCGGCCGCAAGCACCATGCGAACAGCGCACGAGCCATGACTTGTTGTTGTACTTGGTGCGCAAGACGCCGAGTTTGCGGCTATTGCGCTCGCTGTATCCGTGCAGCCACACAGGCTCGCCGGTCTCGAGCGGCTTGTCGCAGAAGCAGCAGGTGGCGTGGGCGCGCAACAGAGGCTCGAAAAAGCACTGGGGGCACCTGTCCACGACCTTGGGTATCTTTTCCACGATGGCGTCGCGAGGGTCAAAGAGGATGAAATTCCGCAATGACGTGAACTTGGCTTGATGGACGATCAGATCCTTGCATTCGCCGAGCAGGATGTCGGGCCAGCGGAAAATCATGAACCGCTCCATGCGATGACCGCAGGGGTACTTCACAGACGTGTTTTGAAAGTTGCCGGATCGCCTCAAGAGCTTGAGCTCCCCCTTGTAGGCCATGTTGCTGAGCTTGTCGAAACAAGGGGAGTCAACTGGACCATACTCATTTTTTTGGACAGACGTGCTCTTTTTCATCTCGCCTCCTTGGAATGTCAAACGAGGGTTTAGTTTTGCCATATTTCTTGGGAAATGTCAATCCCTGGATGAAAATTACCGATTTCAAAGATAATCATCCATAGGCTTGACTCGCTAGAATCTTTGTGTTAGCTTTCGTAATACCAAAAGGAGGTACGGAATGGGACTACTGACTTTTCTGAAATCGCTTTCTGAACGGCCAGAAACAAGTGGAGCAGAACACGAGACTGGCCCTGTTGATCTCGTCCTCAAGCTGCCAGGTAAGGCCCATGCAAGGTTGCACCATCTAATGGAGATGACCAAAGTCTCAGATCATGTGGAAACCATCAAACAGGCTCTTATTCTGTACGACATAATGGTGAGCATTACTTTCGAAGAGGGCGGAACATTCGGTTACCGCGCCCCAGACGGAACGTGGGAAGAGTTCTGTTTGTACGACCTGAAAGACTGACGACGATCCTTGGATGTGCCTAGCGCTCTACTCAGAGCGTATTTTTTTAAATCTTCATTATGATATGACACGCAATTTGAAATGTGTTATACGTACTGTATGGAAAAAATCCCAGAACTATTATTAGTCGACAAACCTGCTGGCATAACCAGCCACGATGTGGTGGATGCTGCGCGCAGGATTTTTAAGATACGGAAAATCGGGCATGCCGGCACTTTGGACCCGTTTGCGACTGGCTTGCTTATCTTGGGCATTGGCCCAGGAACAAAAAAGCTAACTGAACTCGTTGGACTGGATAAGACTTACCTGGCGACTGCGCGGCTCGGAGCAACCAGTACGACCGATGACCCGGAGGGAGAGATCACTGAGGCACTGAACCCTGAACCCTTAACGCTAAACGCGGTTGAAGAGGCTTTGAAAAAGTATAGAGGCACGTTTGAGCAGACCTCCCCGCTTTATAGTGCCAAAAAGATCAAGGGCCAAAAAATGTATGAGCTGGCACGCAAAGGACTGGGCGAGACTGTTGAATTGCCGAAAAAGATGGTGACCATCAGCGGCTTGAAAGTCTTAGAATATTCTTGGCCTTTTTTGACGCTGGAGGTTTCTTGCTCGTCTGGTACATATATACGGGCTTTGGCGCGCGACATTGGTCGGGATCTCGGTTGCGGCGCGTATCTGACAGCGCTCCGGAGAACGAGAATCGGGGAATTCAAAATTGAGGATGCCAAGAAATTGGGTGATCTAAAAGCTGATTAGCCGCGTTGACACAAGCCGCGGTTCATGGTACTCAAGACACAACAAATAACGCACTTTGGACACCTGAAAGGAGTCTGAGATGTACGACTCACTTTTTGCCCTGAAGTACCTAGCCGTTCAACTGCTCGCGTTCTTGCTGGCCGTTGCCATTCCTGCCGGAATCATGGCTCTGGTTCTGCGGCACAGGCCAAAAACCCTGCCATCACGCCCTGGCACGAGAACACTCGGGCGAGAGTTCCTGCTGTTCTTCGACAAAAGTGCTCGAAGAGAGGCATTCAATTCTCTGATTCGGGCCCGAAAGATCAGTGTCTACATCAGCACTGCATGCTGCGTGGTAAATGCTTTCGTTGTAGTCTTTCTCTTGTTGGCCGCTTTGTTCGATGGCACAGCGTCGATCTCCTGGTCGCTTGCTTTCGCAACCACATCTTCCCTGGCCTGCATGAGCTTGATCGCAAGCGTCATGCGCAAACCTTTCCGTAGGATCTATCTCGTCCGTTACGCAGAGTCAGCGCAAACGGAATTTGAAGGCCTTGCGGATGAGGTGAACCAAGCACTGCCAGAAAGCGGGCTCAGAGATCAAGCGATTCCTCCTATGAGCCGCGATAACTTGGACCAATTCCGCGTGATAGCAAAAGAGCGCCACCTTCCCCAAGAACTTGAGACCAGAATAAATCGCGCTGTTCGTGTCAGTACAGAACTCAAGGCAACGGAAGATGCCCTGGCCAAAGCCCAAGCCGAAGAAGATCTCTGCCAGGCCGCAGAAGCCGAACGCGTCGCACTCAAGACCAAGACAACTGTCTAAGCCCTAACTCGGGGCTTTTTTATATGCAATGGTTGACGCGAAAACAGTTTCATGGTACTCAAGATGCAACAAACAACGTCCTTTGGACACCTGAAAGGAGTCCGAGATGGAACAAGAGCCTTTGAAGATCGGCGGGAAGCTGCAGAATAGAATCCATTCTGTTGCGCTGACCCTATTCGCGCTATCCTGCTTAGGGATGATCCTCTCTATCATCCTTATCGCGATCACTGTCATTTTTAGCATCCAGAGCCTCCAAATATATTTCCTTGGGTTTTGCTTTTTAGATTTTGGAGGTTTCCTGCTAAGCTCAATCGTACTCTTAATAGATCATGGATTAACTGATGGGGCCAGGATAGGACGTGGAGCCTCACGAACAGAAAACCGGACTGACGAACGCAAAAAAGCCATTGAGCACTTCCGCAATCTGGCTCGACCGCTCCTAAAGCGTCTTGCGGCACAAGAAGTGCGCATCTTGGACCTGGCCAAAGGCATACAAAAGCGAGTCGAGTCGTCCTATCGCAGACAGGCCTTGCCTGACCTGGAAAAAACTCCCTTGAGAGAGTTGCTGGAATACTCCAAGCAGCTTCCGCCTGATGAAGCTGAGCTGTTTAGGCTATACCAGCAGGAGTGCAAGAAACGCGAAGACGCCCGCACAGCTCTAGAAAATCTAGCCTGGGAGAGAAGAAGGGCTTTGAAGAAGCTGGAGGCTGATCCATATAACGACTCAGGTGACGAGGTGGATTCCCAACTCATAAAGATGGACGTCGCCGCAGGCGGTTTCTAAACCTCAATCCCGTAGACAACGTCCTTTGGACATTTACGAAGGAGTTTGGAGCATGAACAGAGGGTTCAAACTGCTCTTTGATAGAGAGGTGCTCAAAAGCATCCTGCTCTCTTCCCGCAGAAAATCCTTGCTATCTTGCGTCTTCACACTCTTATCTCTGGTCACGGCTGATATGAGGGAACCGATAGGCAAGTATTTGTTCGCATTGAACATCTGGATTCCAATCATGGAACGCCTTGAAAAACACTCCTCAGTGCTAACTTCGTCTTATCGTGTACCAGCAACCCCAACTGGTATTTCGTGGATTCAATACATTCATTCTGAAACTGCCAAGGTCATGGCTGTCAGATCCGATCTGCCTGAAGACCTCAAACGACTGGCTCATAGGCTCTCAGAAGCGAACACGATGATGGAAGAGGCAGCTAAAGAAATCAGTCGTCGAGTCGCCGAAGCCTCGGCTACCTAAGCCCTAACTCGGGGCTTTTTTCATATCTTGCCAATTAGTTCGTAATCTGATACATTATGCCTACCGCTTAATGTCTTAATTACCCGCTCGGATGCACGGATAAGGCGGCCCTCTAACACTTTTTGAACAAGGAAATGCGGAATTTAATGTTTGGACGGAATTTTTCAACAAATTCATAGATATTTCGCAAGGCCCGATTGTTTAAGGCGCCGCAAATTTATTTAAGTGCGATTCGAGCGTATGAAATATGTACGCGTTTATTGCATTATTGATTGGGCTGGGAGTCGGCGTAGCCGTTGCTACAGCCATTTACACGCAAAAGGCCAGAAAGGCGAAACTCACGTTGGAAGAGGCAGAAGCCAAGTCAGAGCATCTTGTTAAGAGCGCAGAGAACAAAGAGCAGGAAATAATGGTCCGCGCCAAAGACAAGGCCATCAAGATTTTGGAAGAAGCCAGGGTTGAGGAAAAGAAGATGCACGAGGAATCAAAGAAACAGCAGAACCTCCTGATCGAACGCGAGGCTGCTTTCAGTTCCAAGATGCTTGAGGTGGACAATATCAAGACCAACTTGGAAACCAGGTCCAAGCTTTTGGAGGAAAAAGAAAAGTCAGTGGAAGAGATGAAGGGCGAGGAAATCAAGAAGCTTGAGGAAGTCGCGAACTTGACCCAGGACCAGGCCGTGGAACGCATCCTGTCTTTGGTCGAGGAAAAGCACCAAGAGACCTTGATCTCGCGCGTGCGCAAGCTGGAGCAATTGGAAAGCGATGAGATCGAACGCAAGGCCAACAACATCTTGGGCGTTGCCATCCAGCGCATTGCCGCAACGCACGTGGTCGAGACGACCACCACGCACGTGGATTTGCCCAGCGACGAGATGAAGGGCCGCATCATCGGCCGCGAAGGCCGCAACATCAAGACGCTTGAGACTTTGACTGGCTGTGAATTGATCATTGATGATACGCCGAACGCGATTACAGTATCCGGCTTCTCCCCTATCCGCCGCCAGGTGGCTAAGCGCGCTTTAGACAAACTGATCTTGGACGGACGCATCCACCCCGGGCGCATCGAGGAATC
>CAZPAP010000013.1:0-23376 GCA_964584725.1 uncultured Gammaproteobacteria bacterium | reverse complement strand
GCGTCCCTTGATCCGCACAAACAATTTTTTTCGATGATATCGGCCAGGATCGGCCCTTTCAGGACCTCGCTGGCATAAGTGCTGGCGCCGATGCAATAGGCGAAATCATAGACGCTGGTATTGTAGGGCATGCAATATTTGATGAAGCCTTTTTCGTAATTCAAGAACTCATCGATATTGCTGAAGACCTTGCTGCACTGGACCGTGCGGTAGGCCACCACGCCTTCGGGTAGATTGACGGTCGTGTATGAGATTTGCGGATAGCACTTGCCGCCATCGCCGAAGCCGCAATCATAATTCTCTGGCGCGCCTTTTTGGCGGCAGATATTCAAGCAGTCAGAGCCCACAGCGCCGATATTGTTCCAATATTTATTGGGCGCGAAATCCGCCGGGCTGTCGCTATCGCAGATATTCTTGCCGATGACTTTTTTGGTCCAAGGGTTATCCTTATAGGCTGGCGGAAAAGCGCAGTTGGCTCCGTTCAAACCAGGAGGCATTTGGCCTTTGGTGCAGCCCACGCCGCCGTAGTTATAGAAACCGCAATAATTTTTTGCGCCTTTGCATCCGCAAGCAGCAGCCGGGTCTGGCCACAAGTCTTGGATCACGCAATTGCCTGCGCCTTCAGTCAGCATGTTAGCGATCAGGGCTCCGGCCGGTATGCCGGTCTTGGACTGGTAGTCCAAGTATTTTTTGATCATCTCAGGGCTTAGCGCGCCAATGGAATTTTTGCCGCTGGCCCGGCCCGGGCAATCTTTGGGGATTGTCAGATAAGTCGGAAATTTCAGACTCGAGTCCGGAGTCGGGGGAGCGAGTTCAGTCTCAGGGACGGGGTTGGAGCTTAAGTCTTTGCGGGCTACGCCAGCATTCAATAATTGCTGAGGGGCAGTCGGGTTCATGCCCATGAAATCATAAGGCTGAGCTTTTACGATCGGTATGGCCAGGCTTGTCGGGTTGGCGGTCTGCGGATTCAAGTTGGCCAAGATCACATAAGCGCCCATGACCAGGGCAGCTCCGATCAGAGCATCTTTGATGACTTCCTTGCCTGATTGCACGCCAGCACCTGTAGAAGAGATGATGTATTTAAAACCTCCGTAAATGATCATGATGGCCGCGGCAATCAAGCTGAGGGCAATCAGATATTTTTGGAAACCCGAAATGTAGATTGCGAGGTATGGGACAAAAACTTTGCCGTCACCGGTTTCCAGTTTGGAAGGAAAGCTTACGCCTGGGATGGGGATGCTGAGCGTGGGCGGCGTGGCTGCATACATCCCGGCCTGGTTAGCCTCAACATCAGGCGTGGCCGGAGGGGTGGATGCTGGTTTGCCCAGCATGAGCAGGGCTGCGTTATAGGTCAGGTTTTCCGGTATGGTCGGCTGGTTGACGCAGACGGAGGTTGCGCCTGTGCCGACTTTATCGCAGGCATTCGGATCCAATTGGGTACAGGCCCAGGAAAAATCTTGCCCTGATTTTTTTACTGCTGTCTGCTGGGCAGTGTCACAGGGCTTGCCCGTGGGTGTCAGCAGACAAATGTCATCTTTTTTCGCGTCTTTGTAGGACAAGGAACACCGGCAGCAATCAAACCCGGCGGGCGGGGCAGCAAAAACAACCAGTGGTGCGCATAGGCCCAAGATCGCGGGCAGAGTGAAGATAAGTGATCGTTTGTCCATATTTATTTTGTTCCGGAGCAATGGTATTTCGCATCAAATGTTTGGTAGGTTTTTATGGAATACCTCACATGGTCTTGGGTAAAGATAGTGAAGCACTGCTCGCCGGTAGAGAGGCATTTGCCATGGATCGTTCCGCTAGTTTCTATTTTATAGCCTTTGGTGATGGAGCTCAGTTTGCTGTCATCCACCGGAGAGCAATTCTGTTTGTCTTGCGGACACCCCTTGCCCCCGGCTGCGGCTACTGGCAGACACGCGGCGTTGATGGCAGCTTCGATTCCCATTGAGGCAGCAGTCGCCAAGGTAATGTCCCTTGCTCCTGAGCAGTCATTAGCATCGCGCCATCTTTTGATGTTGGCCGAACCTATGCCGATGTTGGCCACGGAATTGATGGTGGCTGCGCCCATCTGCAAGCCGATCAAATATCCGTCCATTCTTGGGTTGTTGATCATGAGTTCGGCTTTTTCAGGCATGTTTTCATAATGTGCGCTCTCGCCTTTGGCAATAGGCAAATCTTTTCCTAAGGGCGGCCATTCATTAGGGAAGGCAGTGCGCATTTTTTGGTCATAGACCGAGCCATCGCGCAAAAATTTGGCATCAGCACTGCAAGCGCCCCAGCTGAACGAGTTTTCTTTAGGATTGCCGCTGTTCGTGCCTGTCCAGCCGTTCCAGATCTGGCGCAGGCCGGTTTCGTGCTGGCACAAAGCCAAGACATTGCAGGGGTCAGCTTTGGCCATTTTCGCGCCTTCGATTATGGCTTGTTCGTTCGATTTCTGTCCTTGTCCGGGTGAGACATTGTCCATCGGGGCTGTCGGGGTCGTGTCATAAATCGGTTCGACATAATTCAGTTGCAGCGCATCCATGCGCACTGTGCTTGGGTTCAAATTGATGAGTATCACATACGAACCAGCGATGATGGCCACGCCCACCAAGGCGTCTATTATATATTTTTTGCCGGCTGTCACTTTTGCGCCGGTAGCTGAGACAATGTACAAAAATCCGCCATAAACGATCATCAGCGCAGCAGCCACCAGCCCCAGGCCCATGAGCAGTTTTTGGAAAGCAATGATATATTGCGCCAAGTAAGGGACTACTACTTTGTTGTTGCTGATATAAGCTGGAGTGAAGCTCAACCCTGGTATGCTGATGTTGAGATTGGGTATTGCAGGGTCGAAATCAGCTCCAGACTTCGCTGGCGCCGCGGTTGACGGCAACCTAAAAGCCAAGACATCTATAGGATCGTTTTTGCAGACTCCGCCGGAAGCGACTTTTTTGCAGCTTGCTTGGTTGTTGTCCAGCTCGCTTTCAGCTGATTTGAGATCAGGGTTTCCGGCAGTATAGAGCTTGTCGCAATCGATCGCTTCTTTGGTGATGCAGACTTCGCCGGACGTCTCAGGTATTTTACAGCGGCAGCAGGCGGCCTCGGCTGAAGGCGCGTTCCAAAGCGCAAAAGCCGCGATAAGAGCGGCTGTCGAAAAAAATAAAGAAGAAAAATATTTTAGCGTCATTTTATATACGGCCTTAATGCATCGAACACGCGAGTGCTTGAAGCATCTTGGGCTGAGATGGCTTGGGACACGACAAACAGGAAAGGCGCAGTATCGATGCCATCGCCTTTGGAAAGGGCAATGGCTTGGCGCAGCGTGTTACGCACGCTCTGGTCGCGGCGGCAGGTCTCTAGGCCTTGCATTTCTGCGTTCGGCAATTGCTGCAGGATATTATCGATTCCCCAATTATCCAGCGCAGCGCTCGTGAAGCTGCCTAACAGATAGCGCATTTTCCAAAAAGGGTCGGTATATCTGGAGCATTCGGATAAGACAGCGGCTTCGAAAGATGGGTTGCGATCCTCGGTCGAAGAGGGGAGGTCGCGCCAGACGAGCCTTATGCTGCGATATGCGCGCAACTTAGGTTCAAGCTCTTTGAAGAGTCTGGTGGATTTCGGGTTGGCATAATCACCGAAAAAGATAACGCCAGCCGTAGAAGTGGTTGAGCCGAAAATAAAAGCATCAGTCGGTGTGATGGCAGGCGGCTTGATCGTATTGTAGGGCACGTGTTTGGGTTTGATCTCTTCCAAAACAGCCTGGGGCGGCAAACCAGCTTGGTAGGTATCGCGTTTTACGCGGTAGAACTTGTATCCAGCCGAAGCGAGCAAGGCTACGACTGCGACCATCAGGATCATGCCCGAAATTTTTTGAAGATTCAGTTTCATATCTAGTCTTTCAGTTTGTAGCTATAAAATCTCCCTGTCTCGCTGTCAGTGAAGAGCAGGGCTTTTTTGTCAGCGCTTAATTGCGGGCTGGAAACCGGGTGGTTCTGGTCGGGCGTGCTTATTTTTTTGGATATTCCGGTCGAAAGATCCACCAAAAAGATATCGTCAGGCACATTCGAAAAATCTTTCTCGCTGTAGCCTGCGCCTGGCGGCAAAGCCACCGGGACTGCGCAATACAGTTTTTGTTCAGAGGCCCAGACGCATTTGTCTGCCCATGTGTTTATGTTCAGTTTGCGTCGGCTTTGGCCGATCTCGTTAGGCGTCATGTCAGTGATCCAGAGCATGGGCTTCAGCTGGTCGCGTTCATGATAAACGCTATACAGGAGTTGTTTGCCGGTAGGTGACCAGCTGGGCATGAAGCCGCGGCCAGGCACGTTCAAGTTAGTGAAGTTCTCGTGGTTTTTGCCAAGCAAGATTATTTCTTCGGCTCCGTCAGGTTGAGGCGAGCCTGTTTTGGAAAATCCCACGATTTGTCCGCTGGGCGACCAGCTAGGGATGACCAGGTTGCCGTTATCGCCCAAGTGATAAATGGCCGTCGCCTCATTGCCATCTGCATTAGCAGTCACAAGAAAGCGGTTGTTCTGATCCATGCCCATGCTTTTGGCCTCGATCTGGCTGCCTTGCGGAGAGAATTCGAAATCCTGCCAGTGCTGGGGCAAACTGGTTTGGCGCTGGTCATCGAAGTTATAGTAAATATTGCTCCCATCCGGGAACTCTAAGATGGCCTCATTGGTCGCTTTGGCCCAATCCACGGTCTGCACATTGAAGAACTGCTTGTCCGAGAGCGTAGTTACTGTCCCATCCGGATTCATCTTATAGAATTTGCCGTCATCCGGGGTGTAGAAACGAGATGCGCCGCTATTGTTCAGACTCAAGCTTTGGGTCACTGAATCTTTCAGCAAATTGACATCGGTTTGGGCTCCAGCAGCCCCTGTTCCGCCATAATCGACGTTTTCGCCTAAACTGCCCCCGCCAGCCGGCAAAGTCTGGGGCTCTTCTGTCCTTTGGCCAGCGCCCTGCAAAGAACCGCCTGCGCCAGTCGGTGTTTCAACCGCGATCTGCTCGGCTTTGGGCTTGAAAAAGAAATAGTACAGGCCATAGCCCGCGCCTGTCGTGAACACGACAAAAAATGCAATGAAAAGTATTTTTTTACCTCTTTCCGAAATGTGCAACATACGTCGGTTATTATACCTGTATTTTCAAGGTTAAAGAAGTGGAGTAAGGCCTCCGCTGATCAGGGCTGCCACCAGCGCGATCAGAATCACTAAAATCGTCAAAATCAGGAGAATGACGCCACCGATCAAAAAGTCTATGCACAAGTAAACCATGTCTTCGTAGATTTCGGTCGGCGGTATCCATTTGACCTGGAACGTGAATTTATTGATCATCTGGAGATTTGCCGTAATCAGCCACAATAAGGCAGGGTAAATCGCTTCTGAAGAAAGGAGTTCGGCCGCATTGACCATCCTCCACATCATCTGAAGATTTTTTTGCATCTTTTGCACGTTTTGGATATGGGCATGCATCGAGACCTTCTGCGCTTCCTGGCTCTGCCCCTGCCTGAGCCGCATTTGCTGGGCCATGGTCCAGGCGGCAAGTTTTTCGAAGTCACCCCGTACACCTTGGTTTTCCCCTGACTCCAAAGTCTCTTCCTCTTCTTCTGCCTCTTCTATTTCTTCGGCTGTCGTATAAGCCGGAGTCTCTTCATATTCAGGAGCTTCATACGCTTCATTCATGCCTGGGATGCCGGTTTCCTCGCCAAGAGTCAGCCTCTGGGCACGCCTAGCTTGTTGCTGGCGAGCCTGCATTTTTTGGATTGCCTCAAGATCGCTCTCCATTGCTCCGCCGCCGTCTTTGGTCTCCAGATCCAAATCCGGACCAGAAGAATAAGCGCTGGCTCCCAGCGGATTCTGGGAATCCAAGAGCACGGGCGTACTTGATCCGAGTCCATGCTCGCCCATGACTTGGGCTCTTTGATCGCTTGGCCCGGCCTTGCGTCGCGCCCTGTATTGCTGCGCACCAAGATTGACCATGCGATCAACAGGCAAAACAGATCCAGGCTTGATGTTGAACGGAGTGCCAGGCGGCATCTTGCGCGTGGGTGGGGGAGTCGATTCTGGACCGCCACTCGCCACTCGCTCTTCGTTATCTGTAGGCCTCGTAGCTGGTAGCTCCGCTTCGCTGTAGCTCGAATCTCGGTCCTGGTCGAGTTGTCCCGCCTGAGGCGTGGGCGAGCTACGAGCTGCGAGCTGCGAAGGTGGTGTTTGGAATGCTTCGCGCTGCGTCTTTCTGATTTGGATGCCTGGCATTGCAGACGCTACTCCAATTGATCCAGCTTGTTGCCCTGGGATTTTGATTTGGCTTGTCTGTGTGGTTATTTTCGGTGGCGTGACTTGCGCGGGCGTAATCTTCTGCGTCTGGCGGGTCGAGATATTGGCCTGAACCCCTCCTCCTTGCGTGCTTGGCTGTTCCACCCTTCTTCTTGCTGATGTTTGCACCTGACCTGAAGTTGATGTTTGCGCTGGCCGTTGAGCAGGCTGAGTTGGTCTTGAGAGGGGAGGTGGTGGTGTAAATGATTGCGGTGTTGGTGTCGGGGCTGAGGTTGGAGTTGGTGTAAACGATTGTTCGACTGGCCGTACAGTTGGCGCATTTCGCACTGTGGCTGATGTTTCAGGCTCACTTGTCCTAATCGGTTCAGTCGATGTCGATGACACCTGGGCTTGAGCCTCTTTTTTTTGCTCCGGTCTTTGTTCTTTAGTCTTTTTTCTTTCTTCTTTCTTCGGCGCAAACCCCATAGCCGCACCTAAAGCAGCCCCCAGGTTTTTTTCAACCGGCTGCCCGCCAGAGGCTCTAGCCGGAGGCTGATCGCTCGTTCCGGTTTTAGCTGATTCCCTGAACCTGCGGCCAAACTGCATTTTGAATTTCCTGAAATCCTCGGGCTTCATCTTTTTTAAAGCTTCAGCCGCTCCCCAGGCATTATCAGCAAACAAAAAATCATCAGGCGCAATTTTATCCAAATTCAGGTTGCGTCGAAGCTCGTAGAGTTGGTCTTTATTCAAGCCCGAGTTCTGCAAAATCCTAATCGCCTCAGTGGGATTTTTCGCATCCACGAAGTTTTTTATCGGATTAGGTGCTGAAGGTGCGTCGGGCATAAACTGTTTTTATTTGACTCTCAGTTTATCATTCGTGGCTGAGATCGTGATGTTGTTCTTTTTATGGTTTTGGATCAGGAACTTGCTGACGGCTGATGTGATTTCTTGTTCAACCAAACGCCTTATGGCACGCGCGCCTTCTTCGGGCGGCAGATTCTGCTTCATGAGCCAGTCGCGCACAGAATCGGAAATTTCGCAGGAAACTTTCTGCATGTTCATGAGGCGCAGGCGCATTTCATCAAGCTCGCGCTCCAAGATTGACCTCAGATCCTGTTCAGTCAAAGGATTGAACACGATGATGCGGTCCAAGCGGTTGACCAATTCCGGTCTGAAGCGGTTTTTGATTTCTTCCTGGATTACGTCATTCAGTTTGCAGGACGAACCAAAGCCAATGCCTTTGCGTCCCAAGTTCTCGGAGCCAGCATTAGACGTCAGGATGATGTAGGTGTTGCGGAAAGAGACTGTCCGGCCCGTGGCATCGGTCAGGATGCCGTCTTCCAGAACTTGGAGCAAGGTGTGCAGAACATCAGCATGCGCTTTTTCGAATTCATCGAAACAAATCACTGAGTGCGGGCGCTTGCGGATCGAGTCTGAGAGCTTGGCGCTTTCGCGATAGCCCACATAGCCGGCAGGGGAGCCGATGAGTTTGGAAATAGAATGGGCTTCGGAAAACTCAGACATGTCTAATTTGAGCAAAGCATCTTCGCGTCCGAAAAGTTCAAGCGCAATCGTGCGCGCCAGCTCAGTCTTGCCTGTGCCTGACGGTCCGATGAACATCATGGCTGCCTTTGGCCGTCTTTGAGAGTGGAGCCCTAAGCGCGCACGGCGGATCAGATCAGCCACAGCCTGGATTTGTCCGGGCTGTCCCATTATTTTCTGCGAAAGCCTTTCTTCCAGCCCGGCGAGGCGCTTGCGTTCAGAAGCTAAAATGACGGATAGTGGTACGTGCGACATGCGCGCCACGACATTTGCTACGTCCTCGGGATTGATGATCGGCACGTCGGCCTTGGCAGCTTTATCCAACTCGTCTTCCAGGGTCTGTTTATCTTTGCTCAGTTGTTCGGCCTGAGCCACGTCTTTTTCCGCCAAGTCCAAGTGTTCTTGCTTGAGATGGTCTTCTGAATCCTGCATTTTGGCCTTGATGGCAGCATCCAAGACAGAGAGGCGTTCCATTTTGTCGCGCGATTGGCGGCGGGCAATGACCGAAGCAGCAGCCTCATCAATCAAATCAATGGCTTTATCCGGAAACAGACGGTCAGTCAAAAATCGTTCAGCCATTTCTACGGCAGAACGCAGTGTCTCAGGGTGATAAGTCACGCCATGGTGCTTGGCATACCGATCCTTAAGCCCTTCCAGCATTTTCAAAGCTGCTTCAGCTGTCGGTTCCTGAATGAGTACTGGCTGGAAACGGCGCTCCAAAGCAGCGTCAGGTTCAATGTGTTTTTTATATTCGCTCCAAGTGGTCGCGCCAATGCAGCGTATTTCGCCGCGCGCCAAGGCTGGCTTCAGTATATTGGCTGCATCCAAAGACCCGGATGTTGAGCCTGCGCCGACAATGTTATGGATCTCATCAATGAACAGAATCAGATTCGGATCCTGCTTGGCTTCTTCGACGATTTGCTTGAGCCTGCCTTCAAATTCTCCGCGATACATGGTACCTGCCACAGTGGAGGCCAAATCCAAGGATAAAAGGCGCTTGCCATGCAAAGCATCAGGCACATCGCCATTGGCCAAGCGTTTGGCCAAGCCTTCTACGATTGCGGTTTTGCCCACGCCCGGTTCGCCCAAAAGCACTGGATTGCATTTGGTGCGGCGAATCAGGATTTCTATCACGCGCTGGATCTCATCTTCGCGCCCAATCACAGGGTCAAGTTTCTCGGCTGTTTCAGGTTCAGTCAGGTCGCGTGCAAAGCTATCAAGCGCCAGCGCGCCTGGGGCTTTGGTGAATGGACGGGCCGTGTGTCCTGGCAAGGAACCAAGTTCGTCTTCAGGCAAAATGGAAGGCAAGATATCTTCGCCGGCTTGTTGCCGATCGCTGATTTGGTCCAAGGTCGGGAAATTGGATTCAGACCTGAGCACTGCCTCAACCTGCTCCCTTAAGAAAGTAATGTTGACGCCGGAGATTTTGAAATACTCTTTAATGGGCAGATCGTCTGTTTCGGCAATGGCCGCGGCCAAATGCTCTGTACCCACGAATTTATGCTCGCGCAAGTGGGCGATCACAACTGCTTTTTCGATGATTTTCTTCACGCCCTCGGTCAAATCCAGGGCCATGATGGTTTTTTTGTCTGTCGGACTGCCGCGGAAATGTTCGCTGGCTGTCTTGAAGCTGCAGCCGGATTTTTTGAGTATCTCTCCGCCCAAAGCGCCTTTTTCATGCAGCAACCCCACTATCAAATCGCCAGGCTCAACCAATTCGCGGCCATTGGACACGGCGAAACTTAAAGCTTTTTGCAAAGCTTCTTTAAGATGGCCGGTGAAACGGTTTATCAGGTCGTTGGGGAGGATGGGCATGAGGTGTAAATCAGGCCTTGAAGTCTACTGTCGGGACAGCCTTCTCTTCTTCCATTGCTTCAAAGAATTTATAAGCAGTGAATTTGAGCATGCCGGCGATCATGTTGGTCGGGAAGACCTGAAGCTTGGTGTTGAAGTCGCGCACATTGCCATTGTAAAAGCGGCGAGCGGCTTGGATCTTGTCTTCTGTGTCAGCCAACTCAGTCTGCAATTGCAAAAAGTTTTGGTTAGCTTTCAGTTCCGGATAATTTTCAGCAATAGCGAACAAGCTCTTTAATGTGCCGGACAATTGGTTCTCAGCAGCCATCTTGTCGTCTATGCTCCCGGCTTGCATGGCCTTGGCGCGCGCTTCAGTCACTTTTTCAAAGACAGAACTCTCGTGCGAGGCATAGCCTTTGACTGTGCTGACCAGGTTAGGGATCAAGTCGTGTCTGCGTTTGAGCTGGACATCAATATCGGACCAAGCTTCGTCTGTGCGATTTTTGGCTGTAATAAGCCCGTTGTAAACAGCTATAATCCAAATTATTACGGCTGCGATGGCAATCAATATTACCCACATCATAATTATGTAAAATTAGGTAATTAATAAGCTAAATAATAGACGAAATGCTGTTTATGGTCAATAATATAGGACATCAATTTTTTATATGAAACCTGAACATTTTTCAGCCTTCAAAGCCTATGACATCCGCGCCACCTCGCCCGAGGTCATAGATGCTGCTTTTGCATCCAATTTAGGCACAGCGATCTTGAGCTCCATGAAGCCTAAAAAGGTGCTGGTCGGGCATGACATGCGCCTTACTTCGCCTGAGCTTGAGGAAGCGCTCATAAACTCCCTGATTCAAGGCGGAGCAGATGTCACAAAAATAGGAATGTGCTCAACTTCAATGTTCTACGTTTTAGTCGGCATGGCAAACAAGGCTTTTGACATGGGAATCATGATTACAGCCTCGCATAATCCAGGAATCTACAATGGCTTTAAACTCATCCATGGCGATTGCCTTCCGATCGGCTTAGGGTCAGGCCTTGAAGCGATCAGGGACGCCATGACTGAATCGCCATTCGAACTCCCTCTTGCCAAAGAGGGGCAGGGGAGATCTTCAGAAGACCCCACAGCTCTTGATCGCTATGTTGATTTTGTCCTCCAAAAAGCAGATTTGCCCAAGGACATGCCAGATATCAAGGTCTCAATCGACGCTGGCAATGGCATGGCAGGCTTTGTCTTGCCCAAGCTTTTGGAAAAATGCCCGTGGATCAAGGCAGAGCAGCTTTATTTCCAACCAGACGGCAATTTCCCGAATCACGAAGCCAATCCCTTGAAAGCCGAGACATTGTCAGCCTTGAAGCTCAGCGTGCAAAAATCAGGCGCGGCCTTGGGCGTGGCTTTTGATGGCGATGCGGATAGAGTCGGTTTTGTGGATGAGAGCAGCAACCAAATCATGGGCGATATCCTTACAGCCCTATTTTCAAAGATAGAACTTGCGAAAAATCCAGGCGGCCGCGTCTTGTTTGATGTCAGATCGTCTTGGGCAGTACCCGAGGCGGTTATCCAGGCCAAGGGAGTGCCTGAGATGTACAAGGTCGGACATGCGTATATCAAGAACGAAATGCATAAAACCGGGGCAGTTTTCGCAGGCGAGGTTTCCATGCACTTTTATTTTTCAGAGCTGTGGAATGTAGAGTGCACGGATTATGCCATGCTCTTGCTCTTAAAAGAGCTGGCTTTGTCTAAAACCAAGCTCAGCGAGCTGTGGAGGCCATTGAACAAATATAAGAGCACAGGGGAGATGAACTATAAGGTAAAGGATACAAATATTGTTCTTAAGCACGTTGAACAATACTATGCATCCAAGGCCAGCAAGGTGATTGATATAGACGGCATCCGTTGCGAATTCGGGAACCCAGCCACTGACCCGCATGCCTGGTGGTTTAATTTGCGCGCCTCCAACACCGAGCCGCTCGTCCGTTTAAACATGGAAGCGCAGTCAAAAGAAGAGCTCATGCATCATCTGGAGGAACTGAATGTGCTGATAGAGCAGAAGGAGACAATCTAATTACGCACTTTGTCATTCCGAGGGAAGTCGGAGCGACGAGGAATCTTATGCAAGAAATGCTGTCGAGAACCAAGAGTTACTACGTGTACATCATGGGCAGTCCGAGCGGAACTTTGTATGTCGGAGTGACGAATAATCTCGAAGTAAGAGTCTGGCAGCATAAGAACAAAGTAATAGAAGGCTTCACAAAAAAATATGGTTGTACTGAGCTCTTGTATTTTGAGGAAACTTCAGATATAAATGCAGCGATAGCACGTGAAAAACAGATTAAAAATTGGAATCGAAATAAGAAAGAACTGCTAATAACAAATATGAACCCAAAGATGAAAGATTTGGCTAAGGACTGGTCAATCGAAGATCCCTCGAATCGCCGGCGGGTTGACGCCGAGCTCCCTCGGGATGACAAAAAAATATGATCGGATTATTTGATTCAGGTGTCGGAGGGCTGACCGTTGTGCGCGCTTTGATGCAAGCTGCACCCAAGGTGGACTTTGTGTATTTGGGCGACACGGCGCGCACGCCATATGGCAACAAAAGCCCTGAGATCGTTAAGCAATATGCTATTGAAGATGCTGGTTATGTGATCAACCAAGGCGCCAAGCTGGTGATCGTGGCCTGCAACACAGCGAGCGCGCTTGCGCTGGATGAATTGAAAGCTAAATATCCGAACGTGCCGTTTATCGGCGTAGCCGAACCAGCGGCTCAAGAAGCCGCCCAAAAATCCAAAAAATCAGTCGGCGTGATCGGTACTCGCGCGACCGTGAACTCAGGAATCTATCAGTCGCTCATTGAATCGCTCAACCCCAAGCTCAAGGTTCTGCAAAAAGCTTGCCCGCTTTTTGTGCCCTTGGTGGAGGAAGGCTTGGTCAGCGATCAGGTAACGAAGATCATGATCCGCAGATATTTGACTGGTTTGCGCCAGAAAAATGTTGACTCATTGATTCTAGGTTGTACTCATTATCCATTCTTGAAGAACCTGATCCAGCGCTTTATGGGCAAGAAGGTCGCGGTCATAGATTCGGCTCATGCTGTCATTGCCAAGGCCATGCGCGACTACCCTTGGGCGTTTGAAGGCGCCTCAACTGGCCAACAGGTAATTTCGTTCACTGACACCTCAACGCATCTGGATGCCATATCATCCAAATGGCTGGGGAGAAAGGTTGAGGCCATTAAAGCTGAGCTGAACTAGTTTGGACAAAAAGCTCGAAATAAACTAAACTTAAGCTATGATGATTGTATTGATTTTTTTGATTGTCCTGTCGGTTTTGGTGCTTATCCATGAGTTTGGGCATTTTATCGCGGCACGCATCTTTGGCGTAAAAGCCGAGGAGTTTGGCTATGGTTTTCCGCCGAGAATGGTCGGTTTTGTCAAAGACAAGGGCAAATGGAAAAAAGTCGGGCCCAAAGACGAAACGAGTTATAAAAATACGGTTTGGTCAATGAATTGGCTGCCTTTGGGCGGGTTTGTGAGAATAAAGGGTGAGGGCGGAGAAGACAAGATAAATGATAAAGATGCGTTTCAATCCAAGCCCATTTGGCAACGCATACTCATCTTAGCCGCCGGCGTAGGCATGAACTGGCTCTTGGCTTTTGCGATTTTTGTTTTTATTTTCAATCTTGGCGCTCCAGCCATACTCCAGGACTTGCCCGCAGGTTATGAAGTCAAAGACAAAAGCGTGAGCATCACGAATGTCATGGCTGGCGGGCCGGCTGATAAAGCTGGTTTGAAAGTAGGCGATCACGTTGTGTCTATCGCTGGCGTGGCGCCGACTGATTTTGAGCAGGCGCGGGCAGAGATCGCGGCCCAGAACGACAAAGCCTTTGATTTTAAAGTCCTGCGCGATGGCCAAGAAAGCGATATCCAGGTCCAGCCTGAGTTCATCAAAGAAATCAACAAACAAGGCATTGGCGTGGCAATGGCAGACGTGGGTGTGGTCAAATTTGGATTCTGGCGCTCGATAGTCCTGGCTGGACAGACGGTTTACTCCTATACCAAAGAAGTTTTGTTTGCTTTTGGCGGCATGCTCCGTGACATTATTTTTCTGCGCAAGATCGACCAGGATGTTTCTGGCCCCATCGGCATTGCAGTCATGACCGGCCAAGTGGCAAAACAGGGGATTGTGGCGCTTTTGCAGTTCGCAGCCATCCTTTCCATTAACCTGGCCGTGGTCAACTTTTTGCCCATCCCAGCCTTGGACGGCGGCCGCGTGCTCTTCCTCATAATCGAGAAGATCCGCCGCAAGGCCGTGGCCCACAAGATTGAGTCCGGCATCCATCAAATCGCATTTATTTCACTGATAATTTTGATTTTGCTCGTCACCATCCGCGACCTCGGCCGCTATGGGGGAGCGATCATCGGAGGGTTGAAAAACCTCGTCGGAATGTAAATTGGTTTAATCCTCTTCGCTTCTCCTTTTTGAATTAATCAGCTCGTCAGCTTACAATTAATCAGGAAAGGAGACTTTAACGTATAAAAATATGGCGTTAATGACTACGGGATTTCATTTGCCGTACGATCCGAATTTAAGAGAAAGGGCTCGCGATCTAAGAAAAACGCAGACAAGGTGGGAGAAGAAACTCTGGTTTGAGTTTTTATCGAATAAAACTCCTCAGTTCTATCGCCAGAAGCCGATTGACCACTATATTGCTGATTTCTATTGCCCAAAATTGAAATTGGTAATCGAAATAGACGGTAATCAACATTTGGCTGAGGACAGCATCGAATACGATCGAATTCGTTCTGAGGTTTTAGAGAGTTATTGCCTGAAAATCATTCGTTTCAGGAACGAAGAGATTGAAAATAGTTTCGATTTCGTCTGTTCCTCAATACAGAAAGAACTTGATAAGAAAAGTCTCCCTTATTAAGGGAGAAGCGAAGAGGATTGAATCCCCGTTGCTTTTTCCCATCAAAACCCCTAAACTAAGGGGGAATTATGAAGGACCAATTAGAAGCCCTGCGCTTGGAAATCGGGAAAGAAATCCCCAAAGCCCCTAACAGCCAAGCCCTGGAAGAGCTTGAGATCAAGTATCTCGGCCGCAAAGGCCAGCTTACGGCCATTTTAAAAGGCTTGGGAGCTGTGCCCAATGAACAAAGACGCGAGCTTGGTGCTCTGGCCAATGAGGTCAAGAAATACGGGGAGGACCAAATTGCCAAGCGTCGCCAGGAATTGTCTTTTGAGAAATATTCGCAACTGGCTGAGAACGAAAAGGCAGACATTACTGAGCCAGGCATCAAGCCTCCGCAAGGCCATTTGCATCTGATGACCCAGACCATCCGCGAGATCACGGAAATTTTTGAAAAGATCGGTTTTTACCGCACGCATTACCCTGAAGTGGATTGGGATTGGTTTGCGTTTGAGGCGCTCAACATGCCGCCAGACCATCCGGCGCGCGATGATTGGGAAACTTTTTTCATGGATGCTTTGCCGTCCAAGAAAGGCAAGATGGTGCTTACGCCCCATACATCCAATGCGCAGATTCATGAGCTTGAAAAACATCAATTTCCTGTGCGTTTGTTGGGTATAGGCAAAAGCTATCGCAGACAGTCTGACGCGACGCATGCGCCCATGTTCCATCAATTTGAAGGCTTGCTCGTGGACAAAGGCGTCAACTTGACCCACTTGCGCGGCATTTTGGATTATTTCGCTGAATCGTTTTTCGGCAAAGGCCGTGTATCACGCATCCGTCCGCACCACTTCAGATTCACTGAGCCGTCTTTTGAAGTTGATATCTCCTGCGGCGTCTGCAACGGCACAGGGCTTGTGGGCAAGCAAAAATGTAAAGTCTGCAAGCGCGGCTGGCTGGAAATCGGCGGGGCAGGCATGGTCCATCCTAATGTCCTCAAAGCCTGCGGAGTTGATCCCAAGAAATATTCTGGCTTTGCATTCGGCTGGGGCATTGAACGCGTGGCCATGATGAAAGAAGGCACCAAGCTGGATGACATCCGTATCCTGTACCAGAACGACGTAAGATTCTTGAAACAGTTTTAAATATGAATCTCCTTGTATCCTACGATTGGCTCAAAGAATACGTGAGCCTAACTTCAGCCCGCCGAAGCCTTGGCGAAGGTGGGAAGATAACGCCCGAAGAATTTGCCACGCGCATTTCGCTTTCTGGTCCGTCCGTGGAAAAGATTTTCCCACAAGGTGAAGACCTGAAAAACATTGTGGTGGGCAAAGTCCTCAAACTTGAGCCCCACCCACAGGCCGACAAGCTCCGCCTGGTTACAGTAGACGTAGGACGCGGGACGAGCGACGCGGGACGGTTGAAGCTCGTCTGTGGCGGCACCAATCTCTACGAAGGTCAGCTCGTCGCAGTCGCGCTCATTGGCGCCAAAGTCCGTTGGCATGGCCAAGGTGATCCGATTGTACTTGAAGCAGCTGAGATCCGCGGCATAAAAAGCGAAGGCATGATTTGTGCATCAGACGAAATCGGTTTGGGCGAAGCTTTTCCAGCTCCTGAAAAAGAAATTTTGGATTTGACTAAAGAATTGAGTTTAGAAGCCCCCTTTATTAAAGGGGGATCGAGGGGGATTAAACCCGGCACCTCACTCTCTGATCTACTTGGTTTGACCAATGACGTTGTCATGGATGTTGAAGTCACCAGCAACCGGCCTGATTGCATGGGCATGATTGGCATTGCACTAGAAGCCTCGGCCATCATGAAACGTCCGTTTATCTGGAAAATGCCAAAAATGCCAAAAGCAGGAGGCAAAGGTGGGATTTCTGTCACCATCGACGCCAAATCAGCCTGTTCGCGCTACATGGGTGCA
The DNA here is from genome assembly GCA_964584725.1 of uncultured Gammaproteobacteria bacterium. Classification (GTDB taxonomy): domain Bacteria; phylum Patescibacteriota; class Patescibacteriia; order 2-12-FULL-60-25; family 2-12-FULL-60-25; genus MWCR01. The sequence continues at coordinate 6,952 of CAZPAP010000013.1, read as the reverse complement.
CGCATCACTAGCGTAAAGGTCAAGCAATCTCCCTGGTGGCTCAAGCGCCGCCTGATGTCTGCTGGCATTCGTCCAATCAACAATCTGGTTGATATTACCAACTACGTGATGCTTGAGATTGGCCAGCCCATGCACGTTTTTGATACCGCAAAACTAAAAGCCCCCCTTATTAAGGGGGGAAGCAAAGGGGGAATAAATCCAGCAATTCATGTCCGTTTTGCCCGCGCCGGAGAAAAGATCCAAGCCCTTGATGGCAAAACATATGAGTTGAACGATAAAATCTTGGTCATTGCTGATACTAAAGATCCGATCGCCATTGCTGGCGTCATGGGCGGGGAGCAGACTGGAGCTGACGCCAATACAACGGATATTGTTTTGGAGGCCGCGACATTTGATCCAGTGATCGTGCGCAAAGGTTCGCGCAAACTCTTGTTGCAATCTGATTCGCAATTGAGATTTGAAAAGGGCCTTTCACAAATGGCTCCTCCGGCTACCATGGCGCGTGCCATTGAACTCGTGCTCAAACTCGCCGGCGGCAAACTCATGGGCGCGCCAGTTGATGCCATGCCTAAGGCTTACAAACCAGCCAAGTATTCTATTTCCGTGGATGAGGTCAACGCCTTGATCGGCATTGAGGTTAAGCGCGCGGAAATGGTGGCCATCCTCAAGCGTTTAGGGTTCAGCGTTAAGGGTTCAGCTAAGACAATCGAGGCTGTTGTCCCTTATTGGCGCGATCATGACATTGAGTCTGGCCGGGATTTGGTTGAAGAGATTGCGCGCGTCATTGGCTACTCAAAGATCCCATCAGTTGTCCCGATCGCCTTAGCTCCTCGCGAATCAGACCAAGAAATCCAATGGGAAAATCGGCTCAAAGATTTCTTTAAAGCGGCTGGGTATACCGAGATTTACTCATATTCTTTCGTGTCCAAGGATTTGCTCAAAAAAGCCTGCTTTGATCCAGAAGCGCTTTTGAAAGTGCAAAATCCTTTATCAACGGATTTGGAAGTCATGCGCCCATCCCTGATCCCGCAGATGCTTGAGGCGCTTGCATCCAACCAGGAACGCGAATCATCTTTACGGTTGTTTGAAGCTTCCCGGATCTATGTCCGCAAACAGGGGACTGGCACATGGAAAGATTTGCCAGACGAAGTGCCCCAGGTCTGCATCAGCTTGATGGACAAGAAACTCCAGGAGCCTTGGAAACATATCAAAGGCTTGTTTGAGCACTTGCTGGAAAATTATGGCGTGCAAGAAGTGCATTGGAAGCGCGTGACCCGCGATCCGCTGTGGCACCCAGGCCGCACTGCCCAGGCTTTCGTGAAAGACGAGCTGATTGCCACGGTCGGGGAGATCCATCCCAGCATGCAGGAAAAATTCAAATTAGATTCAAGCGTGGGCGCGATTGAGCTTGAGCTCAGGAATTTCGAGAAAGTCGCCAGACTCCAAAAATCCTATGTCCCGCCCCAGCCATTCCCGCCATCCAAACGCGACTTGGCCATTATTGTTGCGCAGGATGTTGAGTTCAGGGATATTCAGGTCGCGATCCAAAAAGCAGACGAGCGCATCATGGATGTTGAATGGTTTGATACTTATTCAGGCAAAGGCATGCCAGCCGGCAAAAAATCTGTGGCCATGCATTTGACTATAGGGTCAAAAGACAAGACTTTGGATAGCAACGAAATAGACGGCGTGGTCAATGACGCCGTCTTAGCCTGCAAAGAAAACTTTAAAGCTGAAATCAGAGCTTAGCTACCTCGTCTTTGCCGTGTTTGAGCTCAGCGACCTGTTGTTTGTCTACTTCTAGCAATAAAGCCTGGAACTCGCCGATGTGAGTCTTTTCCTCTTTGGCAATATCAGCCAGGGTTTCTTTGATGCGCTTGGACGTGGCTTTAGCCGCAAACTGTTCGTACAGGTTCACGGCATCCAACTCGGCAATAATGGCAGAACGCAGGATTTCCATATCAATCCTGTCTTTTGGGACTTTAAGCAGGTCAATGGGGAGAGTTGACATCATATTAAAAAGATTACGAATTACGAAATACATTCTAGCATAAATGTTTGTATGGTATAATCATTCCATATGGACCTCGCCTCATCACAAGCATTCTTCTGGCTCTGCTTCGGAGTTGCGATTTTTGCTGTCGCTGTCTTCATCTGCTGGGTTTTATTTGAGCTGGCGCGCCTTTTGCGCCAAAGCAATGAAGTGGTGGAGCATACGCGCGATATTGTCGGCGGCATAGAAGAGGATATTTCCAATCTGCGCGATAAATTCGGCGGCATATTAGGCACAGCCGCAGGCTTGGCTAAAAATGCAGGCACAATAGGCGCACTTTTCAATCGCGGGTCAAAAAGTCATTCGCACAAAAGGCACAATAAACTCACGGACGAGGATGAGGAGACAGAGGAGTAAAGAAGAAAGAAAAAAGACCAAAGAAGCTTCTTTAGTCTTTCGTCTTTGTTCTTGGTTTGTTGTTATAAAAATACACGCCTGAGAGGGCGTGTTTAAGTCTACTTGCTGGTTCATGGTCACAGGCCGCGCGGCGCGCTGAGCCAAAAGGCGATTGCCATGCCAATGATCACTACCAACAGGCCGACTATGAAGACCTGAACGTGATAGAGCTCTCGGGCGAGCTCTCCATAGACTCCTTCGCTACTGCCCCAGACCACGGGTTTGCGTTGTTTGGTCATCTTGTCACCTGCTAGCTGACGTGGCCGGGAGCGCGTGCTCGCGGATGATGTAGGCACAGTCAGGGGCGCTATCCGTGCCAGGCGAAGTCCGCATGATGGCCAGATCAGGCCCGACTGATTCTCCCTCCTGTATTTTCCGTGCGGAGTAGTAAAGGCTGACAGGGCCCATGCTCCAGCTCGTAAGCTTTTTACCTGGCTCAAGATTTACAACCTTGCAGCCCAGGGCGTTGTCATACACGACCTTGTCCGTAGGCGGGGTCTTATCAGATTGTTCATGTGCCCACCTTGTCGCTGCCGCAACACCCATCCCGAACAATATGGTAATGCCGAGGAGAGGGAGCCCGAATTGACGTAGTGGATATTTCAACGATCGCAAGTCCATGTCATACCTCCATTATTTGCTTGCCGAAGGTGCGGGTTGGGCGGAATTGACTGTCACGCCCGTTCGTCCTCCCTGTTCATGAGAGCAAAGGAGGTAGATTCCAGCGATCACGACGAAGACAATCGCCAGCTTGGGAAAAGTCTCGTTTTGAGGCTGATTGTTCATGTTCAGCTCCTTTCCGTGTGCCAGGATTAAAGCACTGGCATGCCCATTTGTCAACCATGTGCGCCCAGATTAAGATACGAGCAGTTTATACATTATCCGCAGGCTTTAAGCCGTCAGCGGACTGCGTTTATGCCCTCTCCCTTCATCCACCTCCATGCCCACTCAATGTATTCCTTGTCCGATGCCTTGGGGAATGCGAAACAGTTCGTAAAAAAGGCAAAAGACATGGGCTATGATGCGATTGCGCTCACAGACCATAGCAGCTTGTACGGCGCCATAGATTTTTATGAAGCAGCCAAGAAGGCTGAAATAAAGCCCATCATCGGGGTAGAGGCCAATATTGCGGTTGATTCTTTGCATGACAGGCGTCCGCGCATTGATGACTGGACCTATCACCTCACTTTGCTGGCTGAGACCAACGAGGGCTATCAAAACTTGCTCAAGCTCGTATCCATCTCATATTTGGATGGTTTTTATTACAAGCCGCGCATGGATAAACAGATTTTGAAAGAACATGGCAAGGGCTTGATTGCCTTGTCTGGCTGTCTGAAAGGGGAGATTCCGAAAGCGTGCGCAGAGAACAATCTGGAGAAGGCTGAAAAAGTGCTGAGAGCGTATCAAGATATTTTTGGGCCTGAAAACTTCTTTTTGGAACTGGTGAGCCACCCTGAATCGCCGACTCAGATAGACGTCAACAAGCGTTTGATCGAATTATCCAAGAGCACAGGTGCGCCATTGGTGGGCACGAAAGACGCGCATTATTTGGATGTGGACGATACTGAGGCCCAGGATGCTTTGCAATGCATCCATGCAGGCAAGCTTTTGGCTGATGTGAACCGCCATACCATCCGCACCATGGATCATTCGCTTGCTCCACCAGATGCCATGGTCGCGGCTTTTGTAGACGTGCCTGAGGCAGTGGAGAATTCGCGCAAGATAGCAGACCGCTGCAATGTGGTTCTAGAGCTTGGAAAAAATCTTTTGCCCACGTTTGAGGTCCCGGCTGGCGAGACTGAAATGTCTTATCTGCGCAAAGTAGCAGAGGAGGGCTTTGTGAAGCGCTATGGCGCAAATCCGCCCGAGGGTGCGCGCGAACGCTTGGCTTTTGAGCTGGATACGATTGAGCGCATGGGCTTCCCAGGCTACTTTTTGATTGTGCACGACTATGTGAACTGGGCCAAGAATAATGGCGTGATCGTGGGCCCAGGCCGTGGCTCTGCCGCCGGCTCAATCGTGGCTTATTCACTCAAGATCACTAACTTGGACCCTTTGCGCTATGGCTTGCTGTTTGAGCGCTTCTTGAACCCTGATCGTATCAGCATGCCTGATGTGGACATGGATTTTGATGACATCAAGCGCAAGGACGTGATTGAATATGTCACCCAAAAATACGGGAAAGACAGAGTGGCTGGCATCATCACCTTCGGGACCATGGCAGCGCGCGCTGCTGTGCGCGACGTGGGCCGCGTGCTGGGCTGGACCTTTCAGGAAGTGGATCGCGTGGCCAAGGTCATACCCCCGCCAGTCCAGGGTAAAAACATACCGATTGATGTGTCGCGCAAGGAAAATCCAGATCTCAAGGCCTTGGATGAGGCTGACCCGAATGTGCATCGCTTGCTTGATTTAGCCTCCAGGCTTGAGGGCACTGCGCGCCATGCCAGCCAACATGCTTGCGGCATTGTCATTGCACCTCGGCCTTTGGTTGAGTTTGCGCCTTTGCAAAAAGCCCAGGGCGGAGACGTAGAACAGGTTATCCAATACTCTTTGCATCCTTGCGAAGCAGTCGGTTTGCTGAAAATGGACTTCTTGGGCTTATCCAACCTCACTATCATCCGCGAGGCTTTGGAGATTATTGAGGCTGTGCATGGGGATAAGATTAACGTGGACGACGTGCCTTTGGATGATGAGCTGACGTTTGAGCTGTTCGGCAAAGGGGAGACCACGGGCGTGTTCCAGCTGGAATCTGATGGCATGAAGCGCTATATCCGCGAGCTCAAGCCCTCCAGCATAGAAGATATCATTGCCATGGTGGCCTTGTACCGCCCAGGCCCAATGCAGTTCATTGAGTCATTCATCAACCGCAAACACGGCAAAGAACAAATTAAGTATGCACACCCGCTGACTGAAAATGCTCTAAAGAGTACATATGGTATTCCCGTGTATCAGGAGCAAGTCATGCAAGTGTCCAAAGACATGGCCGGCTTTACAGGCGGCGAGGCTGATACTTTGCGCAAGGCCATGGGCAAAAAGATCCTGGAACTCATGGCAAAAATGCGCGAAAAATTCATAACCGGATCAGTCAAAAACGGAGTAGCTCAATCCGTGGCCGAATCAGTCTTCACCCAGTTTGAGGAATTCGCTGCTTATGGCTTCAACAAATCGCACGCAGCTTGTTATGCCATGATCGCGTACCAGACTGCATTCCTTAAAGCCCATTTTCCGGAATGTTTCATGGCTGCGCTTTTGAATTCAGACAGCTTGAACATGGACCGCGTGACCATCGAGGTAGAGGAATGCCGCCGCATGGGCATGGTGGTTTTGCCGCCGGATGTGAACGAATCTTTTGCTGGCTTTTCAGTCATCAAAAACACTGTCCAGCCTAGCGCGGAACGCAAAAGCGGCAAGCGCGGCGTAATACGTTTCGGCCTCTTGGCCATCAAGAATTTGGGCAGTGATGTGGTAGAAGCCATCATCCGCGAAAGAAAGGAAAAAGGGCAGTATAAGGATCTGGCGGATTTCATTACGCGCATCAAAGGCAAGTACATCAACCGCAAATCTTTGGAATCGCTGATCCGTTCAGGTGCGCTGGATTGTTTTGGCGAACGCGGAAAACTTTATTACAACATAGAATCTTTGTTGGATTATCACAGGCAAGCCGAGCGCGAGGCAGAATCCGGGCAGTTCAATTTGTTTGCCGCGGCCGGTACTTCTGAGCCTGCGGCTCTTTCGCTCAAGCCTTCGCCGCAAGTCAGCTCGCAAGAGATGCTGGTTTGGGAAAAGGAATTGTTGGGCCTGTATGTGTCCGAACATCCATTCAAATCCATTTACCAAAGAATCAAAAGTTTAGTCATTCCCATCAGCGAATTGCCGAATAACAGCAAAGAGAAAAAAATCAGGGTGGCTGGCATCATCACGACCACCAAACGCATCCTGACCAAAAAGAACGAACCCATGGTCTTCTGCAAGCTGGAGGATGGCTTGTCTGATTGCGAGGTCGTGGTTTTCCCCAGGGTCTATAAGGAAAAGGTTGAATGCTGGGTAGAGGACAAAATGGTGCTGGTAAGCGGGCGCCCGTCTGAGGATGGGGGCAAGTGGAAGGTTTTGGCTGAAACAGCCTTTGAAATCACGCCTGACAACTTAGATGAGATAACCTCGCAGATTGAGCAGGTCTCAGATGAGCCTGAGAGTCCTATGGGTCCTACGAGCTACGAGCTACGAGCTACGAAATGCGAGGCTAGTGGCGTCTCTCTATATGTCAGTGCAACCTTGCCAGAATCCTCAATAATCAAGCTGAGAACCATTTTTGATGCTAATCCAGGGCAAATGCCAGTAGAATTCATGATTGATGACGTGGGCGGCCGCCGCAAAATCGCCTCATCAGTCAAAATCAAACTCACGCCCGAAATCATATCCCAAATTGAGTCTATTTTGGGCCCACGAACAGTAGTGTTCTAATTGCCGCAATGTCATTTCGAGGGAAGTCGGAGCGACGAGAAA
>CAZPAP010000012.1:0-24024 GCA_964584725.1 uncultured Gammaproteobacteria bacterium | reverse complement strand
AGACGCACGACAGCGTTGTCGTCGATCCCTACGTTCTGGCCACCAACTCCACGCTGGTCACCAACCGATTCCTATATAAAACGCTGTCCTACGATCCCGACGCCTTCGCCCCCATCGGCATGATAGGCATCGGTCCCATGGTGTTGCTGTCCAGCAAGAAACATGGTTTCAATAACCCTGCCGATGTAGTCAGCTATGCCAAGAAAAACCCGGATGCACAGCGCAGGATTTCAATCGTCCTGCTCGGATCCGAAACCATCTTGGACAACAAGCGTCACGTCGCTTGCCTCTATGGAGATCGCTTCGAACGAGGCATCTATCTCTTTGAGCTCGGGACAGCCTTGCTCGGAGACTTGTCCTTCTTGGTAACCCCGGTCTGAAACACGACATCAGCCCGGGCTTTTTTATTTTTTTGACTTCCACGCCAACCCGTGCCAAAATAGCGTCCTACCAAAACAAAAGCGAGGTGGTGATGAAAAAGTTCAAGATCGCGCTACTGGTCTTCTACGCTCTACTCAGTGCAACACTTGTCCTGTTTTTGCTCCACAGAGCCTTACCCACACCAAACGTCGCAGTAGCTGCCACGGCAGCCTCCCTGCTGACTGGTGTCACCTGGCTCTGTGCCCTTGGGATCAATTCATTGGACAGAGAGACGGGAACTGACCCAGCGCGCAAAGCTATGGGTACATCTGGTTGGATATTCACCACAACCGGCCTAATCCTGTTCATTATCCCGTCGCTTTTTGAGTCCGTGGTCGCCTACTTATTCTTTGCCTGCATCTTCTTTTTCTCCAGCATGCTGGCTATTGGCATCGGGATTCGATCAACATTCGCCCTCAAGGCCCCTCAACCCAGGTAACTGGGCTCTTTTATTACCTTTGACTTCCCTCTATTCCCTCTGTAAAGTACTAAAAATACTTATTCGTATATTCGTTCAAATTCGTAATTCGTAATGTATGTTCAACAAACTCAAGCAATTTTCAGATCTGCGCACTCGCGCCAAACAAGTCCAAAATGCCTTGGAAAAAGAGACTGTCACGGGCGAGGCTGCCTGGGGCAAAGTCAAGATAACTTTAAATGGCAATCAGCGCGCCACAGCAGTCAGCATTGCTGAAGATGTCATGGCCGACAAAGCCAAACTTGAAACTGCAGTCAAAGACGGCATCAATGATGCCATGGAAAAAATGCAAAAAGTCATGGCTGGCAAAATGAAGGATATCGGCGGATTGGATCTGGCCAAAGACATCCAGGACATGATGAAGAATTAGGGTACGAATTACGAATTTGTATACGAATGTACGAATTCGTAATATAGCAAACGACAGTTATGCAGACGCCGGGAGCAATACAAGAGTTAGCCAGAATGTTTGATCGGTTGCCGGGCGTTGGGCCGCGCGCTGCTTTGCGTTATGCTTATTGGCTGGCTGCCCAGCCCAAATCAACCATTATTTTATTTTCGCAGGCTTTGGCTGCTTTGTCAGACAGGATCTCATCCTGCCAAACATGCGGGGTCTGGACTGAAAAAAATCCTTGCCCGATTTGCGCTGACCCGCGGCGCGCCAATGGCCAACTTTGCGTAGTGGCCATGAGCCAAGATGTGCGCGTCATGGAAGAAGCCTCTGTGTTCCAGGGCAAATATCATGTGCTCGGCGGTTTGATTGATCCGATTGAAGGCCGGACGCCAGACACGCTCTCCATCAGCAGATTGATCCAGCGGATCATGGATGCATCCAATAACATCAAAGAAGTTATTTTGGCTTTGGACCCTGATATCTTGGGCGACACGACTGCGCTTTATCTGCAAAGACAACTTAGCGAACTGCCTGTATCTGTCACGCGCCTGGCCCGCGGCATTCCGACTGGCGCGCAAATAGAATACGCGGATGAGGCCACGATTACCGACGCATTCATAAACCGGAAGAAGACAGGGATCCAAGAATAAAGACAAAAGAAAAAAGAAGTATTTCACTTCTTTGGTCTTTTTTCCTTGTTCTTTTTTCTTTATCCGATTTTTGTTATTTTCACTTTGGTGAAAGGCTGCCTATGGCCTGAGCGCTTTTTGCTGCGCACCTTTGCTTTGTAGTGAACGACCTCAACCTTTTCTGCGCGGCCTTGGGACAATATCTCGCCTGAGACAGTGGTAGAAAGGTTAGGTGTGCCGACTTCTACTTTTGAGCCGTCTTCCTCGGCAACCAGCAAAACTTTATCAAAAGAAACAGCGTCGCCTTTTACGCCTTCAAGTTTTTCAACAGTTAGCACTTCCCCGACCTTGGCCAGGTACTGCTTTCCGCCTGTGGCAATGACTGCAAACATAGTGCGCATATATTATACAAACTTGGCTTACCTGTCAATATGTGCCCAAGTATGGCCAAAAATCACCAATTTCGAACTACCAATGTCCAAAAAAGCTCCAATCATCAAATAACCAATCCGGAATTGGATATTCAGTTATTGATGATTCCTTGGTAATTGTATCTTTGAAATTGGTGATTTTAAAAAAGACCCCTTTGGGGGTCAAGCGGCAAGACGGCCCGCGCACTTGGGAAAGACGTGCGGATCCAGGTCCTGCGCATCTTCGGCCTTGGCCAGCAAACGCGGGCCATACGAGGGCTGGTTGAGCAAAAAAGGAACATGGTTGGATTGGCCATAGCGCGAGCCGACCAAGTCCATTGGCGCGCCAAGCAGGACGCCTGGGTTATTACACGCCAAGGCAATCCCTTCCTCAGCTGTCAGGCCAAACTCCCCGCGCTCCAGCACGTCGCGGCTGAAGTCAAAGGCTGTGCCCACGAAATCTGCAGCTGCAGTGACCTGGAAGGCCAGATAGAGCCTGTCTGCACGCGCGTCCAGATACTGGCTCCGGAAGCTTACGTCTTCCAAGCTGGTCTGGCCTTTGCTGTCAGAAAACTCCAGCAGCTCCATCTGCCGTCTGATGGGCACGATTGCGTTCGGCACCACGATCAGGAACGGGATCTGTTTTTCAGTCGCTTCGTCGATCTTGTGCAGCAACCCGCTCAACTCATGAAGTTGACGGATGAAATCGTCGCTTCCGCAGCTTGCCTCGCGATCGATCTCTTTTGCAAGAAAGACCTTGGACTGCCTGGTGAACAACTTGCAGTAATAGGCCAACCTGATTGCTTTGTGAAGATTCCCATGCATCTCACCCTCCTTAGCTGGAATGTGCGTTTAGCGACCTAAAAGTAATACAAGAAGACCATCCCGTCAACTTCTCTCATTGGCGTTCAGGGTTGCGGGTTAAGGGTTCAGCGTAACAGCATTCCCCACTTTCCACTCTTGCCTGTCCGACAAACCAGCATTGACCTCAAGCACCCAATCAATAGGCGCTGGCGGCGAATATGTCTTGCGCACTTGTTCTGGCATGGGCGGCATTGCTTCTTTGACGATTTCAATGATCTGGCCCTTGCTGATAAAAATCATGTCCAAAGGAAAACGCATGCCCTCCATCCAAAATACCGGAGTGGCCGGCTTTGAGTAGACAAACAGCATGGCTTTATCCATGCCCAAAGTCGCGCGGCCAGACAAGCCTTTTTCGCGCTGAGCTTCTGTTTGCACAACCTCAGCCTGTAGGATCGTGTTCTTGATCTGCACGCGCGTTGTTTTGGTTTGTGCAAAAACAAAATCCCGCAGATAAGATCGGCCGACAAATAAACCTGATCCGATGATCAGGACTCCGAAAATTAGAAAAAAGATTTTATTTCGCATTTTGGTTGTTGCGCTCACGGATGCGTTTGTCCGCAAACCATGAAACGAGCAAAGTCAGGATCGCGAGCAACAGAATCAAGAACATCTTTCCGCGCGTCTGCAGAAACAAGGCTGCTGTGCCGGCCACTGCTGAGACAAGCCATAAAATCAAGACTGTGCGGCTGTGCGGCAGGCCTGCATCCAATAGCCTGAAATGCAAATGGGATTTGTCGCCGCTAAACGGGGATTTGTGCTGCAATATCCTGCGCAAAGCCACGAAAAACACGTCCGCTATTGGGATACCGAGCACGACCAAGGCAATAGCGACTTTGGCGCTGGACACGATAGCCAAGAATCCCAAGCAAAAACCAGCCATTGTACTGCCGCCCTCGCCCAAGAATTGTTTGGCTGGATGGAAATTCTTCGGCAGAAACCCAAGATACGAACCAGCAACAGTAGCAGCCAGCAAAGCTGACGAAGGCTGATAAAAAGTAGGCATGGCAGACAAGGCGCCGACCATGGCTGCTCCAATGACTGTAATGCCAGCGACCAATCCATCCAAGCCATCCGTGATCTTAGTCGCATACATGGCCACCATGAGCCAGACAAACGTCAACAAATCAGAAGGAAACGAGAATGACAACCAGCCCATTTTCCAGTTGAACCAATTCAAATAAAAAGCCGAGGTCGTGCCCGGAGTCGTGATGGCCTTGATGGTCGTGCCCGTCATGATGATGATAAGCGCGGCCGCGATCGGAAACCAAATGCTTTTCCAAGGCTTGAGTTCATACTTGTCGTCCAACAATCCTCCAACATTCAGGATGATGATGCCGATCGCAAAACCGATTATTTGATATTCCGTGAGTTTGGGCAAAATAATCCAGCCGTTAAAGGCCAGAATAAAGCAGCCAATCAAAATCGCAAGCCCAATCCCCAATCCGCCCAAAAGCGGAATCGGTTGCTTATGGATTTTCCTGGCCACCCTGGGCACGTCCACGGCATTGATCTTGATGGCAAAGCGCCTTGAGACAATGGAAAAAAGATAGGAAAGCAAAAAACTTCCGACGAGAATCGCAAGTCCGTAAACCGCTAAGACACTAAAGCTCATAAAGCCGGGGCTTTTTCCACTTTCAGGCTGCCGTCTGGTTGTAGCACAATTGTGTCTTTTCTTTCCACTTCGTTCTTCAATATGATGTCAGCCAATTGCGTCTCTACCCTATCCTGCATGACGCGGCGCAAGGGGCGCGCTCCGAACTGCGGATCAAAGCCAGCATCAGCCAACTGTTCCACAGCCTTGTCGTCCGCACGGAACGAGATGCCCTTGGCTTCCAGCTGTTTGCCGATCTTGTTGATCATGAGCCAGGCGATCTGCACCACTTGGTCGCGCGTAAGCGGCTTAAACACAATAACCGCGTCAAAGCGATTCAAGAACTCTGGCCTGAAGATGCCCTTCAGTTCGCGTTCCAACAATCCGGTCTTGATCACTTCCATGGATGTGCCCTCAGACACAGCATGCTGGATATATGAAGTGCCGGCATTTGAAGTCATGATAATGATCGTGTTCGTAAAATCAATCACGCGGCCTGTGCCGTCGGTCAAGCGCCCGTCATCCATGACCTGCAAGAACAAATTGAGGATATCTGGATGCGCTTTTTCGATTTCATCCAGCAAGACGATCGTAAATGGCTTGTTGCGCACTGCTTCGGTCAGTAAGCCGCCTCGGTCATCGCCTGGCGCGCCAATTATCCTGTCCACTGACGACTTATCCTGATACTCAGACATGTCAACGCGCACCATGGCATTCTCATCGCTGAAATATTCCTGGGCCAAGGTCTTGGCGCACTCGGTTTTGCCCACGCCTGTCGGGCCCAAGAATAGAAAGTTGGCGATCGGGCGCTTGCCCTCGCGCAATTCTGCCCTGGCCCGCCTGATCGAGCGCGCGACTGCGACCACTGCCTCGTCTTGCCCGATAATGCGGCCATGCATGCGATCCTCCAAAGTCAAAAGCTTTTGCGATTCTTCCTTGCTCACCATTTCCACCGGAATATTGGTCTTGTCATGCACGATCTTGGCCACATCCTCAGCGCTCACAAAAGTCATTTCCCCTCTTTGGTTCTTGGCCATCACAGCCGCTTCTTTGATAACGCCTATGGCATTAGCCGGCGCAGCCAAATCATGCAGATAACGCAAAGCCAGATTAGCCGCCTTGTCCAAAGCCGCATAAGAAAAGAAAACTTTGTTTTGATATTCAATCGCTCCAGACCTGGCCATGAGCACGCGGATGGTCTGCTCCAAGTCAGCATCAGGCACAACGACCTTGGTCAATTTTTTGCCAAGGCTGCGCCGCTCAAGATACTGGGTCCAGGCGCCCGGCGTGGTTGTCGCGACAATAATGAAATTATTTTTATCTATCTCAGATGCGAATGTCTCGGCCAAATCCATGGGACCGCGGCCGCCGCCCACCAAAGCCTCGATTCCATACAAAGCCAGCACGATATTGCCTGATGATTGGACTTCGCGCAGCATACTGATCAGCCTCTCTGCTGCTTGGCCTGCTTCGCCTGCGGCCACCACCTGGGCCAAATCAACAGACACCAAACGTTTGTCAAACATCACTTCTGGCACGCTTTCCTCAACCATCATCCTGGCCAGCTGCTCTACGACTGCGGCTTTGCCAGAACCGGTTTCGCCAACCAAGACAACAGCGCGGTTTCCGCTTTCAATGGCGCGCAGCAAGTCATCCATTATTTTTTTATTGCCTACCATGGGCGGCACATACCCATGTAAAGCCAGCATGGTCAGATCTTCGCTGAAGCGATCCAAGAGCGAAGTCTGCTGGGCAGTCATGGCCCTGTTCATCACATTCTTTGGTTTGAACTTAGCCAGCTGGGCAAATCTTTCCTGATCCTCGCGCATTTGGTCTTGCATCAAAATCCATTCAGCGACTTTTGTGATGTGGCCCGGCGGATAACCCAGCCTGTCCAACATGTCCTGCAGTTTTTGGCTCTCCAAAAACACCTGAAGAAAAACTTCCATGGCCGAGACATATTTGCGGTGCGTTCCATCAGCCCGCTCATAAGCCAAGGCCAAAGCGCGCTTTGATTCTTTGGAAAACTCAATGGGCGGCGCCCCAGCCGATGACATCATCATGAGTTTGACCAAAGGTTCTTTGATCTTATCGAACGACATGCCCAGCCTGGCCATGAACAAAGACCCGGAATGGCTGGCCAGCACCGAAGCATAGATGATCTCAGGCGAAATTTCCACGCGCCCCAAGTCTTTGGCGATCTTAAAAGCATTTTCCACGATCTCCAGCGCCTGGGGTGAATAGTAGTCTGAGACGTCTAGCGCCACTCTTGTGACTTGTGACTTGTGACTTGTATCGTCTGAGGGTTGCGAGTTGCGGGAAGGCATCCAGCCCGGCAAAGTTTTTGTCGTTTCCGTGAATTCGTTCATTCGGAACACGAAAAACGCGGCCAAGAGCACAGCAGCATAGAAAAAATTCACGAACCACAATCCGCTTGTCCAAAAAGCCAACGTGCTCACGTCCTGATAACCGTAATGCCCGATCGCATTCCATAAAAAGACTCCCAAGCACAAAACCGTCAGCAACAAGATGGCATAATGGAAAATCGAATTGACCTGGACCCTGAACTTGCGGACTTTGATGGAAAAATCATCTATTCTTCGTCCCCAAACCAAAAAGCCTTCGTTGCTGGCGATGCCAACGCCTGCGCCCTTGCAATTCGGGCAATTCCTGGAGGTCCGCGGATCGCCTCCGCAAACATTGCAAACTATGGCTTGAGGTTGTTGGTCCATACTAGAACGGCTTTGGCACCTGGGTTAGCATCCCGGAAAATATATTCTGCAACAAAAGTATGGCTGCCACGGGCGGCAGCACGATCCAGCAAGCGCACAGCAAGACATATATCACTGCCTCAAGCGCCAGCCCGATTCCGCGGCCGATGAGAACGACTGTGCGCATGAACACGCTTATGAGCCTGCTCGTCAAATCCCATTGCCCGTACATGGGCACCAAAAAATTCTTGATCCAGACTTTGAATGCGTATTGTTTTTGGCGGTATTCCAAAGCCTTGATGCACCAAGCCACGAGCCTGGCCAGGCCTTTGGTGTACCACCAGATCGGAAACCAAAAAATGCTTCCGATTAAATCAATAAATACCAAACGTGTCAGGCCTCCTGCGCCGTCATTCATACCCGGTAATTATAGCACATTCAGGCCCCTCTATCACCCCACCCTCTTTCCCCCACAGCCGCAGGGGAAAGAGGGCTCTAAATAACCAGAGGCTGCTATTTGGTTCCACTCCTCGGCTGAGGAGTGGGCTAGGGGTGGTCGTTACAAAGTGTTATAATTCTCTCGTGTCATTTGAATCCCCTCCAAATCCATTCGTACCCGACGAAGACTTGGTCCGACGGACGTCCAGGACTGTTTTGCATGCGGCTGAACGCGGACGAAAAACGCTTTTCGAAAAACTGACAGCTGAGAACGAAGGAAAAATCGCTGAATTGATGCAACGAAAGCCTGTTTTTTACGAAAATAAAGACGATTCTCCCCAAGAAATCCTGCTCGATCCTGAGATCGCGGACTTGATGCCGCCTGAATTCTTCGAAAACCCGACAGAGTGGATAGAAAGTCAGGAAAATATTGAGAGGGGTTATGATGAACCCGGAAAAAGCATCCCAAAAGGACGAGAAATCAACGAACTCTGGGAACAGCCTTATGATGTTTCTAAAGTCAAAGAAATTGGAGTTGCAAAACCTAATGGCGACATTGTGGTATTTGTCTCAAAAAGAATTGATCCGACCCAATTAGAGGAGATCTTTTTGGCGCGTGAGGCATATGAAGCAGGCATACCCACCCCGAAAGTCTTAGGCGAAATTGTTGACCATGGAAATGTTTATGCTTTTTTTGAAAAAATAAATGCTCTTAGCCTCGACTCCATCAAAGACAAGACTGAATCGCGACAGCTAGGAGTTTTTTCATGGAGTGAAGAGCAGTCATTTCTTGCCGACAATAGAGAAGCGATCTTTGGGCACGATTTTCCTGAGCGATTGGAGAAAAAATTTAAATCCATATTTAAAGGTGCGAGTAAAGATTACGTTCTCTTTGATTTAGCCGATATATTGAGTGGTTATATTCTGGATCCTAACATACCCTCTGCGGCTTTAAGGGGGCAACTGAAAAATTTTTCTTCAGAAACTTTACGTCGTCGTACTGAACACCTTATTTTTTTCGGGTTTTCAAATTGGTCTGACGTCTTCGCTTTAATGGACGGACCGCTTGAAGAAAGAATAAAGAAGGCCTTAGAACTCAAAAAGAGTCTAGAATTGTATAGAAAAAAACTTTGGAAATATGAATTAACCCTCAAAAAAGAAATCCAGTTAAATAACTTTGGATATGAGCCAAAGAAAGAAATTGAAAAATTAAAACGTCTCTGCCAGGAAAAAGGCATCAAACACAAAGATTTCAATAACAGGAATATTTTGATTGACTGGGATTATGAAAACAACAAACCGAAAAAAGGCCCGGACGGAAAAGCGAAGATGTATTTGATTGACTGGGAGCCTGAGCCAAAGTCAAAGTCAAACGAATAGTATCGACCACCTCTAGCTCCTCCTCAGTTTACCGTCATTAATTAATAAGCAGACTCAGCATTCAAAAGAGGAGGAGAACCACATGGCAGCCTTTAGTATACTTATACGTTAAAGTCTCCCTTAATAAGGGAGAAGCGAAGAGGATTAAAAAATCTCCTCCAAAAACGCGCTTTGGAGGAGACCTTATTTGATTTTTGCTGTTTGTTTTTTCAGATCCCAGATCTGTCAATCGCGACCCTGATTATCACAAGGACATCAGGACCAGGAATGGCAGACCTCTAGGCCAGCATTGACCTGCTCCAGGCTGCGCTCAGTTGGAGCAAGGCGGAAAGCGTGGGCAAAAAAGCTGTTAACATATTATCTGCGCAAGGCCACGCCTGTGGCCGGGTTAATATATGACGGGTTCTTTACCTCAACATATCCCAAGCCTTGTGCCCTTTGCGTCAATTCATACATTGAATAACCTTTGGCCACCTGGTCTTCCTGGACCGTAATCTGCTGCTGGAGATCCGCGACCTTCTTGTTCATCTGCTGCAGCCTGTCTGACAAAGGCGCTGCTGTCGTCACTTGATACACATACAGGCAAGCCATCACCACGGTAAGCGCGCCCATAAGCAAACCCCAGCCCATGGCTCCGCGCGGGATCTGGCGTGCAATCGGCATCTTGAAGCCGAAGTTTTGGTGCGGCCTGGTCATAGCAAGTGCATAGTAGCGCGACATAATTTATTTTGGATTTGGTTTTTGTTTGCGGCCCGCAACTTTGCGCTGCGCGACCGTGGATTAATTTTTATTTCTTGCTCTGTCGGCAAAATTGGTTTTTTTGTCACCGAAGAGTTTTGGAACTTTTTGAATGTTTGTTTCACTATCCTGTCTTCCAACGAATGGAACGAGATCACTGCCAGCGTGCCTCCTGGAGCCAACAAGCCGTAAGCATCAGCCAAAGCGATCTTCAGGGACTCAAGCTCGTCATTGACCGCGATCCTCAAGGCCTGGAAGGTCTTGGTGGCCGGGTGGATCCTGCCATTTCTGTAGGCTGGCGGTACTGCATCCTTGATCACCTGGGCCAAATCCAGAGTCGTGGCAAATGCTTGGGCCTTCCTGCGGTTTACCATGGCTTGCGCTATCTTGACCGCATAAGCCTCTTCACCGAAGACCCTCAAGAGCTTGATCAGCTCTGGCAGACTCCAGCGATTCACGATGTCAGCTGCTGTAAGCTCGTCATCGTTCGCTTTTGGTCCAAGCCGCATGTCCAGGGGGCCGTCTTTTTGGAAAGACAATCCTTTGGATGCGTCCTCAAGTTCATCGGATGAAAGGCCAAGGTCAAACAATATCCCGTCAAAACAATCCATGCCCGCTTCTTTGGCCGCTTGCTTGAGATTACGGAAGTTGGACTCTTTGATGATCCAGCGACCTTGATACTCTTTTGCCAGCTTCTCAGCGCGGGCTAATGCTGCAGGATCAACATCCAGCGACAACAGCCTCGAATGTCGAATGTCCGCTTCGCTGAATGTCGAATGTCGCGGTTGATTGGCGATATTCGATATTCCATATTCGATATTCGTTGCGCGTTTGAGGATTTCGAGTGAATGCCCTGCACCGCCCAAGGTCGCATCTAAGTAGACGCCGCCTGCATGCGGAGATAAGGCATCCATAGACTCGCTCAGCATTACTGGGCGATGGATGGTGTCTTTTCGGGTGTTCATAAACCGATTGGTCCTAGCCTTTCGGCTATTTCATCCCCTGCTGCCTCGGTTTTGGTCACATAGGCTTTCCAAGCGTCTTCGTCCCAGATCTCCAAGCGGTCATACAAGCCAGAAACCACCACTTTTTTGGAGATTCCTGCGTATGTCCGCAGATATTCAGGGACTGTAATGCGCCCAGACTTGTCGATATCGACTTCCATGGCACCTGCTAGCATGAGGCGGGCGAAAGCGCGGGTATCCGCTTGAGAAAGCGGCATGGCTGCTATTTTGGCAGCCAAAGATCTCCATTGTTCCTTTGGGTAAAGGAACAATGTGTGATCAAGCCCGCGCGTCACCACTGCTCCGTCATTTAACGCGGTGCGATAGCCTACGGGAATGGATAGCCGTCCTTTGTCGTCTAATGTGTGATGAAACTCGCCGATGAACATAATAATCAAGTCATGTATCACTTGGTACGAAAAAAGCGGGACAGCTATACCGCAACCGATGCGGCAAAACTTCTTTTCCCACTACGACCCACTACCTGCCATTCTATGCCACTTAATCACACTGGTCAACTCTCAAAGGACATCTGAACCAACTCTCAATCAAGCCAAAATACTGTTCTTTTTCTGTTCCAATGTTGATAACGCATTTCCCACTTTGACCATAAAGTCTGCTGTGCTAAACTTTGTCAGCACAAAAAACGAGGTGAAGCATGAACCAATACAGTGCTCTTCCGGAATTGGCCTACGATTTCAAGATCAAAAGCATCCGCTCCCCTGGTTTGAAGCTTCAAGACAAATGCTTTGCTGGCATCAAGGTCGGGCTCGAGCAGGGCGTGTTGCGGGCCAGGATCGTTTTCTCGAACGAGTCGCGCAAGTGTGCTGACAAAAGCGATGCACTGTCGCCTTTGGACATCTCAAAGCTCTGGGATTTCGCGATTCCAGTCACCCGGCTCTTGGAAAAGGGCTTTGATCCTTACAAGGCTTTGTATGCTTTTTTGGAGACAACGCTCGCCAAAAGCGGAACCTTGTTGATTACTCTGCCCATTCCAGGTCAAGACAGCGCGATCATTACTTTTGAACACGCCATCTATCGCGGCTCAGTCATCTTCCCGCTGAAAGACATCGTCAAGTACTTTGACACTGGCGTGCCACGGCCTATCTCTCCCTCTCTCTAGACGCCTCAAGCGTCTTTTTTGTCTACAAAAAAAAGCGCCCGAGAGAGCGCTGAGACGTCAGTCAATGAAAGGCACAAGGAACGGAGCCAGCCCCAGCGTCATCCCACAAGTCTCGTCGTCCATATCATGGATCTTGAGCTTTTGTCCGGGGTTAAGGTTTACGCAGACCTGGCTCTTGTCATACAGGTTGAACATAGGCCCTGAAGCGAATGTGATTGACTTTGCCTCATTCGGACCAGGCTGATAGGCACGATGACAAGTTGAAGTCCGGACGCTGATCGGTACGTCAGTCAACTTGGCTTGAACGAACTGAGCAATGGCAAAGAACACAGCCACCTCAGCCACTCCGCGTACCATCACGCGCATCCCCTCTACGCGCAAGATATGTCCATCGCTTGTCTTGAGCCCTGCTGTGCGCGCAATATTCTCCAGCATGTCTGACTGCTCAGCGTAAGACCGGTTGGCCGTACCTGGCATGATTCCCGGCAAAGCCAAGATCCAATACCCAGGCTCCTGATCAGTGCCCAAGTCCTCGGCCTCGTACGGACAGTATGTCTTGTGGCCTTTGATGAAGTTCGGGTCTTTGGTCCACCACTCGGGGTCCAATATGCCAGCATCCATCAAGTGCTCAAGCGATATGTGCGGCGGAATGAACCAAAGCACTGGGTCAGTGTAGCCAATGGTGTGGCCCAACCAAATCAAGCGCTGGATGGCTTTTTCCCTGGGCAAGTTGCGCGGCGGGCCAGGCATAGCCAGCATCACCCTCTCCAAATCAGCTCGCTTTTCTGGCGGGGTGCGGCTGAGCAGCCAAGCTTGGAAGCCCATTGTGCGCTGGAATGCCTCGCGGGCCAGATGCATGACAATTGGCGTGATCGAACTAGCTGGCCGGCTTGATGGCTTGTCCGAAGGCGGTGATGATTGCGCAATGGCTTGCGTATGCAATACAGGCGAGCTGGACAAAGTCGGCTCAGCCGGCTTCATGAACTGGTCAGCCGGAAACAATCCTCTGCGCTTTTTTGGCACTGATGAATTCGTCAGGCGGCCTTGGCGCTCGCGGCCCTCAGAAAACAAAAGTGTTTTATCAAGTGCCATGGGCGTGGCGATGACGACTGCACGCACTCCTGAATCAGCCGCGACAGTCTGCGTTGGCTGGCTGGAATCCTGCACGCTATGCAAGGTGTCTTCTGGGTGATGATGGCCGTCTTTATCTGGCTGGCTGGACATTCGCACCTCCTCGTCTATGTCCAAAGAACGTTTTAAATCGGAAAACAAGTAAACCAATAATCTGGCTTAATGTCAAGATTGTTTCAGTTAGAGAACGAAAACCAGGATGGCACAGACTGTGGTGACCAGGAACGTGATGATCCCCAGAGTGTTGGACAACCAGCCATTGACCCGAGAACCCATTATTTTTTTGTCATTGGATACTTTCAGGATAATCAAGATCAGCGGCGGAGTGACAAGGCCATTCAACACCGCAGCCCAGATCAAGGCTTTAATGGGGTTGACGCCCATGAAGTTGATGAGCAAGCCGATCAAGGTGGAGATGGTGATCACGCCGTAAAAACCATGCGCTTGCTTGAATTTTTTGTACAAGCCTTCTTTCCAGCCAAAAGCCTCGGACAAGGCATATGAGGCTGAAGCAGATAAGACAGGCACTGCGAGCAAGCCTGTGCCAATGACTCCGATGGCAAAGACATGAGACGCGAATTTGCCGGCGAGAGGCACTAAAGCTTCGGCTGCCTGGGCAGAAGTCTGGATGTCATAAAGCCCATGCCTGAAAAACGCGAACGCTGCCGTGGCAATGATGCAGAAGGTGATGAGCTGGGAAAAAGTCATGCCAATCACAGTGTCTGTGCGCATATCAGCGATTTCATGGGCAGTGGCGCCTTTGCGTTTGGCGATCGTATTCCTGCCCTGCGTGATTTCTTCTTCGATTTCCTCGTTACCTTGCCAGATGAACAAATATGGAGAGATGGTGGTGCCCAGCAAAGCCACAAGCATCATCACGAATTCCTTGGTCAATTCAAAATGCGGGATAAACGCCACGCTGAACAACGATTTCCAATCCGTGGTGACCAAAAAAACCGTGACCACATAGCTCAACAGCGTAAGCGCAAACCATTTCAAGACTTTGGCGTAAGTCTTATATGTGATGAAGATCTCCAAAAACAAAATCAAGACCGTATAGCCGATGGCCAGCACTGCAAACGGAACTTGCGGGATGATCAAACGGGTCGTATCGGCCATGGCGCCCAGATCAGCGCCGATGTTGATCGTGTTCGCGACCAAGACCAAAAAAACCAAAACATACAAAATCCATTTGGAATATTTCTTCCTGACCACTGATGTCAAACCTTGGCCAGCCACCATGCCGATCCTGGCCACCATTTCCTGGATGGAGATCATCATGGGCCACATGAACAGCACTGTCCAAATCTGGCCCAAGCCAAACCCAGCGCCAGACTGCGTGTACGTAGCAATGCCTGATGGGTCGTCATCAGATGCGCCCGTTATAAAACCCGGACCGAAACGTTTCAAAATTCGTCGAAGCAAATTCGGCATGTGGGTATTATAGCATGTGAAACAAAAAACCGTCTGACTCTCGAGTGAGGATCAGACGGCAAAGCATTACTGCGTCAGGGCATGAACCGGAAAGGCGCATTGGGTACGCGAATCTTGTTCTGCTTGTTCTTGATGACAAGGTTCATTGGCTGAAGCGCTTCCGCAGAGAACACGTTGGGGTCAGCGTAAGGGAATATGCACTTCCCTACCAACTCCAGTCCTTCACGCGCTTCCACGTAGAAGAACGGAAACAGATACTGCCCAGTCCAGTCGCCCTGAGGAATCGGATCATTGGGCGGCAAAGAGGCAGAGCTGATTGGGCTCATGCTCGTACCAGCGACCGGCGAATCCAGATCCTGAGACCAGAGCTCCGTACCAATACCATCCCATATCTGGCCTTCAGGAAAGTATGAACCTGGCTGGCCCATCAGGCGCAACTTGATCTGGCCCTGGTAGCCGGTCATGAACTTGAGGTCAAACTTCTTGTTGCCATTCTGGTCCAGTCTCAAGTGGCCGCACACCATGTCGAGCTTGTTCGTGAGCTTGACCTTGGTTGCCACGCAAGAGCGCTGGGTCGTATCACAATCAGAGAACCCGACTCTCATGTCTTGCGGATACATGGCGGGATCGCCGCCATACCACCTCGTGCTCTGAATCGCATCCGCTGAAAGCGCGGGCGTAATCGTGGCTTGCTTGTAGGGCAGGTTGCTCCACCACAAAGGAAAAACTACATTTCCAGTGTGAACCGCATTGTCGAGCGACTGGGTCGTGAACGGCAGGATGGGATTAGCCACAGTATCCACAATCGAAGCGGTCAGCGGCTGAATCTTGGTCGCAGGTTTTGCGAGCTCAAGGCTCGGGTCGCCGAACAGATTGATCATGAACATGTTCTCAAGCTCCGAAGAGGACATCGCATCTTTGCCGCGCTCGGCCTTGAGGCCGTACATGGCGTGTCCGGCCCTTGTTTGTCCGGAGAAGAACACCGCGTCCCAGAACGGGAACTCGATGTCGTGATGCGAACGGCTGTAACCAACGAAGACCACTGTGCCGAAACGAGCCAGGCTGAGTTTGGCGCCCAGGCTCTCCTCGCTATAATCCAGTCCACCAATCATGCAGCCATGCACATACATGGCCGGAGGCTTGGTAAACTGTGGGCTCACAGAATCCAGAGTATATCCGTTGGTCGCCGGCCACTTGGAAATACCGCCCACCCACGCATGACTCAAGGATGACACGTAGTCCGAGCCGTCCTGGTTGGCCAGGCTCGCGATGTCACCGCCTTGGTCATTGATGCAGTAGTGGTAATTCACCTTGCGCGTGTACTCGGTCGCGAATTCCTCGTTACCGTACAAGGCACTGTTAGCACCGCAGCGCGCTGTGATGAACCGGCTTTCCACCGGAGCTACCGGCGGAATCCAGGCCATTGTCTTGGCTGTCCAGTCTGCAATCTGAGTCGCAGACTTGGCAGGCACGCGCCCCACGGCCAAGTCATACTTGTAGCCGAAGGCTCCTGCCCACTCCGTATTCATCTGCGCGGGCCAATCCACGGTCACGGATGCGTAGTACTGATCCGTAGCAATGATAGGCTCTATGGCTTCGTCGTTCGACACTTTGGCCACGTACTTGATGGGCACTTCCCATGGCTGGGTGAACGCCGTCGCATCCGTGTCTTTCTTGGCCGGATCAGGCGCACCCACGATGAGCAGATACTCGACGGACGGAATATCGTGCTTGACGCGGCGCAAGAACTGCTGGAGCTTGGCCGGAATATCCGCGCCCTGCTCGCCAGCGGTTGCCTGCTCTGCATCATACATCGCAACCTTATGCCCTTGTGCTTGCTTCCAAGCCACAAAGGTGGAGAGTTGCGGCACGAACATCTGGCGCGTGAGCACCACGTACGTGATGTCGAATCCGAGCGGCTGACCTTGCGCACATACACAATCGCCAAAGCCAGAACCGTACTGGTCGCAATAGCGATTGCCAGTCAGGCCAAAGCCCACGCAATAGCAAGACTGAGTTGTTCCAGGCTGGCAGACCGTGTACACGGGCGGCGCATCCTGGCCTACTTCGGCTTGCGCATCAACACCGGCTTCCGACTCTGGTTGCACAGCATCGACTCCTGCGTCTTGTTCCACGACTGAACCACCTTGGCCTGCGCTGCCCGAGGCACCGGAATCGCTGGCACTGCCAGACG
Source organism: uncultured Gammaproteobacteria bacterium (assembly GCA_964584725.1). Classification (GTDB taxonomy): domain Bacteria; phylum Patescibacteriota; class Patescibacteriia; order 2-12-FULL-60-25; family 2-12-FULL-60-25; genus MWCR01. The sequence goes on along the minus strand of CAZPAP010000012.1, from coordinate 7,085 downwards.
AACCTCCAGCCCCTTGCGGACACTCGCAGTTTCCGAACTTGTTATTGCTTCCGCACGTCTTGGTCCCTGTCTTGGGTCCGCTCGCGCAGTCGCACAGCTCGATCTGGTTTGGAACGCACGCGGTTTCAGGTTCGCATGAACACGGACCGAAGCGATGGTCTACGCCGCAAGTCTTGGTGCTGACGTTGCCATCCGCGCAGTCGCACAAGTCTATCATGCCAGTTACGCACGATTCTTCGGGCTTGCCAGCACTCCCAGCCTGCCCGTTCTCAGTGGCAACGAAATCACTTTCGCCGCACGAGATCGCCAAGCACGAAACGAAAACAGCCAAAAATAGCTCTTTCATCTATATACCTTTCGAGTTGTAAGGTGCACATGCACCTCTATTAACTGCACTTATCCATTAGAGGAATCGCACAGTGTAGCAAAAAAACTGGCTTTTGTCAAGGCTTTCAACTTCATAAAAATTCTAAAAAGGCTTATCTAAGCCCCTTTTGTCATTGCGAGCGATAGCGCGGCAATCTCTTACTGATTAATTAATTAGCGTTAGATTGCCACGTCGTTCGTCAAACTCACTCCTCGCAATGACAGATCAGTGGTACGCCGTATACTTCTGATTGCTTCCCTTTGCCTTGTCCACTGGATATTTATTCTGGGCTTTTTCCTGCTGTTTCACGAAAGCATCCTCAAGACTAATCCCCAGATCATGCGACAATAAAAGCAAGACATAAAACACATCACCAATCTCTAGCGCGATCTCTTTGCGCTGATCGTCCGTCAGGTTCTTGAGCTGCTCACCCGTCTTCCACAAAAAACATTCAGCCGCCTCCCCTGCTTCCACATTCAAGGCCATGGCCAAATCTTTAAGCGTATGGAACTTTTCCCAATCCCGCTCTCTGCGGAACTCCACGCCTTTTTGCGACATTTCTTGTATAGTCATATGTCATTTCAATTTACCTCTCAATTTTCTGTGATACGCAATGGCAAAACGGTGCGATTCGTCGCGCACATGCACGAGCAAGCTCCTATGTTCCTCAAGCATGCGGCGCATGGCCTCGAACGCAGGCGGAATCACAAGCTCGTCCTTATCGCGGTCAGGGCCTTTGGCCATGCCAATGACCGGGATGATGCGCGCGGCCGGCAATTCAGCCAGAACCTGCAAAGCAACATTGACCTGGCCGGCGCCGCCATCGATCAAAATCAGATCCGGCAATTCCCAGCCATGTTCGTGGTGCGTAAAGCGCCTGCGCAAGACTTCGCGCAAGCTCGCATAATCATCCGGGCCAAACACTGTCCTGATCTTGAATTTGCGATACAAAGATTTTTCCGGCCCGCCATGGCGGAACACGACCATAGAACCTGTGGCTGATGTGCCGGAAATATTCGAGATGTCATAGCCTTCAACCCGGCCGAATAATCCTCCGCCAGCGATCGCTTTGTCCGGCGCATCGTCTTTAGTGATCACGGAAAGGTCCCTGATATGCTCCAATGCAAAAAGACGATTGCGGATTTCTCCTGCTTTTTCGTATTCATGTGCTTTAGCCGCGGCCTTCATCTCTCGATTGTATTTTTTGATGAGCTCGAACCTTTTGCCTTCAAAAAACGCCATCATGTCGCGGACGACTTTGGCATACTCGCGCTTGCTGACGGAGCTGATGCACACGCCTGGGCATTGCTTGAGGTGCACATAAAAACACGCGCGCTTTTGCCCTGGCACGCAAGTCGTCCAAGGTATTGCTTTGCGGATAACGTCCAACGCAGCTCGCACAGCGCGCGCTGAAGTGAACGGGCCATAAACTGCTTTGTATTTTTTGGAAGCGCGGTCATCAAAATCCGTGGCGCGCAGGATAAAGGGGCGCGGAAAATCTTCGTTAGTGATCACTAGGTAAGAAAAACTTTTGTCATCCTTTTCCAGGATGTTATAAAACGGCTGATAGCGCTTGATCAAACTCGCTTCCAAAAACAAAGCCTCAATCGCAGTCGGCTGTTCAATATAATCGATTGTCGCGATTTCCGACACCAACTTCTCTATCCTGGCATCGTGCGGCCGCGTAAAATACGAATCCACCCGCCTTTTGAGCGAAGTAGCCTTGCCTATATATATGATGTCCCCGGCCTGATTCTTCATCAAATACACGCCCGAAACATCAGGCAACTGGCCGTTTTTCACCTTTACGCGGTCTGGAATCATGCACCTAGTTTAGTCGTGCCAGTCTGCACGGTCAAATATTGACACCAAAGCCTAAAACTGCTTAACTTAAACCTAAGTTCGGACCTCGAAACCAAACAAATGGAGGATGTCATGCATCTAGCCTGGTACATGTATCCAATCCTCGTGATCGCATACTTGTTTATCGGAGACTTGATTGGACGCGCGACAATAAAGCGCTGGAAGGCAGAGGTTGAACCCTACAACATTCGAGCCTCTGTCCCACGTTCAGTCTCATACAGGCTGAAGAATACTCCCACCATCGGCTTTTGGCTCTTGTTCCCTGTGACTGCGTTCTGTGGCGATACTAAAACGTGTGGCGAGCCTTGGACTGCAGACGAAAAGGAGCCATCGTTTTGCCGCCTCGTTCTATTGGTGTTCTGGCCACTAAAAATAGCCTTCAACATCATTGCGCTCTTGATCATCTTCCTGTCGGTTTTGTATCGGTATATATACTCGCTCCCCGGATTGCTTCAAGCCTGGCTTGAACGTCGTCGGGCCAAACAAGAGCTGGACAAGGCTAGACAAATCGAAACCGCAGAAGCGTCCCCGAAGATCCGCATCGCGACGTACGGCGAAGACCTGAATCGATTGCGCGCGGCTCGCGACCTGGCGCAGGAAACAGTCAAAAGCCTTAACGAGCAAATCGCCAAGCTTGAAAACGAGATGGTTGAAGCCCAAGGCGGAGATGTGTACCGCGCTAGCGAATCCCTAGAACGGAGGCCAACATGACCATCCACACCCTCCTCGTCATACTGCTGGTATTCGCCTTCATCGCGGTCATCAGCGTCCTTACCATGGTCTGTCTTGCCCACAAGAAGATCTGGGAAGCGATCCGCGACGTCTGGATCGTGCTGATCGTCTTCCTGGCTCTGAGGCCTGTTCGCAAGCCTCGCCATGACGACAAGCACCCGCTCCTCTGACCCTCTTCAATTCTGAAGAGGGATTTTTATTAACAAGACCAAACCAGATCCTTCGACTCCGTAGAACTACGCTCAGGATGACAAAGGATGGTTGACCTGTATGGCGTTTTATGATTCCATAACCCCAGATCTTTGACATTGGAGGATACCATGCCTAAAGCTCATACTGAAATCTCCCAAAAATTGTGCGAGTATTTGGCGTCCAAGGGAGCTGAGCTCTGGGTCGCTAAATTCATTTCCAGCCGTTTTGCCAGAATCTTTGGCGAACGTGCCTATGACATCATCGGAGCTTTTGAACAATCCGGTTGGACTTATGACGATATCTTTTGGCTTGACTCAAAGAGCCGCGCTTGGCGCAAACAGCCTGCGCAGGTGTTCAAGCTGCAGCTTGCGCTCCAAGGTGCTGAATGCCCGCTAGAGCTGGCCAAGCGCTTGGTCATGGAACCGCACGTGTTCGAGATCCAGGACATCGAACGGATTGCCGCTTGCATGCGAGCCATGAAAGAGCTTGGGTTGCATGAACCGCAAATCCGTTTTGCGACTTTGCGCAAACCGCGCATCTTGGCCCTAGCTCCCGAAGATCTGCGCGAATGGTACGACCGCTTCCAAGCCGAAGGCAAGGATCCGATCCTCTTCCTTCACACTTTGGACTTACTCATCCGCAAAACAGCTGAAGAGCTGGGCAGAGACAAGCCCGCAAAGCAGAAGGATGATGGCGCCTTGATCGTCGCTACGCCAAAAAAGCCAGAAGTGCGTCTGCCGACGCCAGTGCCATCTGTCGATCTGCAGGCAAAACTGGATGCAGAGCCAAAGCCGGCGCCAAAACCCGTACCTGAACCAACGCCTGTTCTTGAACAGCCCAAGCCTGCGCCAGTGGTCCAAAAAGCCGTGTTGCCTACTCCGGCTTTTGCCATCACTGCTGGGCCCAAGCCTGTACCAAGATTAGTTAAACCCAAAGCGCCAGTCCCAGTGATCATGCCTAAGCCTGAGCCAGAGATTCAACGCGAGTACAAGCCAGATGAGAGGAACGAAGAAAACTGGGAAGTACTCGCAAATCAAATCCTCTTGGCTGTTGAACCGAGATGGAACGACCGCAAATGGCAAAAGTGGCTCAAAGCAAATCCCTGGGTCAAGGATTTCTGTCAGCAAACAAAAAATCTGGATCAGATCCTGCATTGGGTCAGGATCACAAGCAATTTCGTGCCGCGCGATAGCCGCAGCAAACTGATTGCGCGCGTTCTGCTGAACCGCGACAACCTGGGTTCAATCCTGGAAATCCCGGAGATGGCTCTGTACCTACGCTTCTATGCCATTCGCCGAGCTCTGGATCAAGAGCCCATGCGCAAGCCAAAGCTGTTGTGTCTTCCCTTTGAGCAAGTCCAGGCCATGACAGCAGGGCCAATCAGAAGTTTGACCATTCCCCCGCCTGCCATGCCAAACGAAGACGATATGGAGGCAGGACGAAAAATGATGCAGGCCAAGTTTGAGGAAATCAGGTTCCGCGCCAACGCCATACGCGGCAAGGGCAAGAATCCTCTGAACAAACCCTACATCAACATGATCCTTGAGCCGACTCAGGAAAGATTTATTGCGCGTTTGAGACGCTACTTGGAAAAGCCTATTCCTGAAAAAGAACTGAATGCTTCGTTCAGACGCCCTAGGGAATTCGCTACTCCTCGTTCCCGCCTTCTCTGACCCCCACGATTTTCGTGGGGTTTTTTATTTAGCGTTTCAGTACCCTCTTCAAATACTGGCCCGTATAACTCCCCTTCATCTGCGCCACTTCCTCGGGCGTGCCCTCGGCCACGATTTCGCCGCCTTTGTCTCCGCCTTCAGGGCCTAAGTCGATTATCCAGTCTGAATTTTTTATGACATCAAGATTATGCTCAATGACCAAGACTGTGTTGCCGCGGTCAACCAAGCGCTGAAGCACATCCAAAAGCTTTTGCACATCATCAAAGTGCAAGCCAGTCGTGGGCTCATCCAAAATATAGAATGTGTGGCCAGTATCGCGCTTAGCCAGTTCTGATGCGAGTTTGACGCGCTGGGCTTCGCCGCCGGATAAGGTCGTTGCCGGCTGGCCGAGCTCAATGTATCCCAAACCGACTTCGGACAAGACATTGGTGCGGTCATGGATCGGCGGCATGTCTTTGAAGAACACATTCGCATCTTCCACGGTCATGCCCAAGACTTCTGAGATATTTTTGTTCTTGTATTTGACCTCCAAGGTCTCGCGATTGAATCTTTTGCCTTTGCACACTTCGCACGGCACATAAACAGTCGGCAAAAAGTGCATTTCGATCGCGATCTGGCCATTGCCCTCGCAATGCTCGCACCGGCCGCCAGGTACGTTGAACGAAAAGCGGCCAGGCTTGTACCCGCGCATGCGTGCATCCGGAGTCATGGAAAACAAATCGCGGATATGCGTCCAAATCCCGGTATAAGTCGCTGGGTTGGAGCGCGGCGTGCGGCCGATCGGCGACTGGTCGACATCAATGATCTTGTCCACCCAATCAATGCCCTGGACTGATTCGTGCGCCGCTGGCTTGGCAGTCGATCCATTCAGTTTCGCGGCCAAAGCGCGATAGAGCACATCAATCACCAGCGTCGATTTGCCTGAACCTGACACGCCTGTAACACAGACAAACCTTTTCAGAGGAATCTTGACTGTAACGTTCTTCAGGTTATTAGCTCTTGCTCTCTTGATCGTTAAGAATTGTTTCGCGCCTCCCCTGCGCTTGGCAGGCATGCGGATTTTCTTGTCTCCGCGCAGATACGCGCAAGTCAAACTGTTCTTGTCATTCAAAATCTCAGGCATGGGTCCAGCCGCGACAATGTGGCCGCCATGCTTGCCTGCACCAGGTCCGATATCGACCAGATAATCCGCGGCCGCGATCGTATCCTCGTCATGTTCGACCACGATAATGGAATTGCCGGCATCGCGCAGTTTTTCCAAAGTCTCCACCAAGCGCGCATTGTCGCGCTGATGCAGACCGATCGTCGGTTCATCCAGCACATACAAAGCGCCAACCAGCTTTGACCCGATCTGCGAAGCAAGGCGAATGCGCTGAGCTTCTCCGCCGGACAATGAACCGGCAATGCGGTTGAGCGACAAGTAGTGCAGGCCGACATCCAGCATGAATTGCAGACGGGCTTCGATCTCTTTAAGCAATGCTTCGGCGATCGAGATTTCTGTTTCATTCAATTTCAATCCCTTAAAAAACTCTTGGGCGTCATCGATCGTCATGCCTGTGACGTCAACGATAGATTTGCTGTTGATGAATACGTGCAGAGCCTCAGGACGCAAACGCGCGCCTTTGCAGACCGGGCAAGGCGTTTCGGAAAACAAAAACTCCGTGCCCAAACCAGTGCAAGCCGGGCAAGAACCATATGGAGAGTTGAACGAGAACAAGCGCGGCTCTATTTCAGGAAAAGAAAAATCATGTTCAGGGCAGGCAAAGCGCGCTGACATCAGCTTCTCTGACCCGTCATCCAAAACCGAAACGACTGAATCATCTCCGCGATCAAGCGCAATCTCAATCGCTTCAACCAAGCGCGTGCGCAAAGGCTTATTGTTCTCAATCGGCCAAGCCAGCGGTATGCGGTCAACCACTAACTCTATATTGTGGCGCACATTGCGGGCCAAAGGCACGCGGTCGCGCAAAGAATAAAATTTGCCGTCTAACCTGACTTCCAAAAATCCGCCTTCATAGGCTTGCTGCAAAAGCTGGAGATATTCGCCTTTGCGGCCGCGCACAATCGGCGACAGGATGGTGATTTCATTGGTACTGGATGCTTTTTTGCGCTTTTTGATTTCAATCGGGTCGCTGTGGATCGCAATCGTACGTTCCAGGATGGAATCAGCAATCTCGTCCACTGTCATCTTCCTGATCGGCTCTCCGCCGATCGGGCAGTGCGGCCGTCCGATGCGCGCATACAAAACGCGCAGATAA
>CAZPAP010000011.1:0-24703 GCA_964584725.1 uncultured Gammaproteobacteria bacterium | reverse complement strand
AGTTTGGTTAATGTTTTGCGCACAGAATCCATCATCAAAGACGGACCGCACAAATAGACTTCCCTATCCTTAAAATCCGGGGCTAATTGATCCAATACCTGCTCATCCAGATATTTCCCGACCAATGCATGCATCTTGAACCTGTCAGGATTCAATTCGCTTAACTCTTGGCCAAGCGGCAGCTGTTCTGTCCTATTTCCGAAAATCAGAATCGCATCCTTATAATTCCCGACCTCAATCAAGGACCTGATGGGAGTGATGCCAATGCCGCCTGCAATATACAAAACTTTGTCTAGATTCCCATGCGTAAACACACCGTGCGGCCCGTCAATCAAGATTTTTGTCCCTGGTTTGACCAGATCCAGGCGCGAAGTATAATCACCGGATTTTTTGAATGTGATCCTGACATATTTTCCATTCGGTGCGCATGACAAAGAAAACGGATGCGCTTGCCACCAGCGTTCGCGATCCAAAAATCGCAAAATCATGAACTGCCCGGGTTTGATCCTGAACTTATCCATGTTTTTGCCTGTAATGTAAATTGAAAATACGTCATCCGTCTCCTTAACGACCCTGTCCACTTTAAATCCGTGCCTGAAAAATTTATAGACAGGAAAAAATATTCTGAACAGCAACAGATTGCCAAAAGCGAAAATATACAGCAACCACCAGAACCCAGAAGCCAGCGGCGTCTGCAGATCATAGCCGACGGAAAGCTGATGGCCGAAGGCGAGCAAGATGGCCGCGTACATGAACAGATGTATCAAGTACCAGGCCTCATATTTAAGTTTGCCCCTGAAGACTGTAGAAAAAAGCACAATAACTCCAAACAATACAAAGGCAATGAATGCATCCAGCACGCCGTCCCATCTAAGTATAAAAGATAAAAACTGGGTCAAGACGTCTGTTTTGCCTTGTAAAGAAAATCCGATGGTCAAAGGCACAAGGTGCAGAATAATCAAAATGGGAATGGATATGCCCAGCCAATGATGCCATCTTGAAAGCTTGTCCAGCCCAAAAACCGACTCTACCCACTTGACTCGGCCGATCAGCACGAGCTGGAGCAGGACAAAAAAAGCTGCCAGCAAAGCAAATAAATTCGCCAAAGAAATCAGTGTCTGAGGAAAACTTCTGGTCAGCAAACGCCCGGAAATCGGCCACCAGGTAAACAGGATGGCGGCCAGCAGTATAGCCAAAAGCGAGGCTAGGATTACTTTTTTGGTCATTAGATAAGCCTAGCCTAAACAGTGATTTTTTTCAAGGTTATTTGTAGAGCAGCCCGCCCCATTCCACGAGCGTGAATCCATTGCGCACAGGCGTGGCGATTTTTGGTTCAGTGATCTTAATCGGCGCTGACAGCTTCTGCCAATCCATAAAGATGCGAATGTTCGTGTCTGGCCTGGGGCTCACATACAGAGGCGCGGCCTTGGACCAATCGTCAACCAAGAAAGAAACCCTATAATATGGCGAGCCTTTCATCTGCGGCAACCAGAAATCCATGAACTCTTGCGATTCTTTTTGGTTTAAACCATATTTTGTTAAAGTTGATTTCAAGAATGATTCTTGCTCGCCGTCTTTGACCACAAATCCCTCGCGCGGTGTTTGATAGTTGACTCCGGTTCCCTCCCAATACAATGACCCGTAGGTTTTACCGTCTGCATAACTTAGAGATCCATCCGGGTGCGCAACAACATTCCAGCCGCGCGATGGATAAGCTGGATCGCTGACAGTGACATTGATGAAGTCTGGAAGTTTGACCGAGACATTCGTCGTCTTGGTCGGATACAAGTAGATGACTGGCTTGCCGCATTCGGTCATGGGCTGGAGGTCTTGATGCTGACCCATAACCCATTCACCAAAAGCATTTTTCCAGAAGAAAATCGAGTGAGGATACTTCTTCAAAAACTCATCCATATCTGGTTTCGTCTCACCTTCCGGCAAATACCATTGGTCATAAACTGATTGAACGAACTCATTTGTTTTCGGATTCTTCGGGAAATAAACTGGGTCCCCATCGCTCGTACTACCGATTCGCGTCAAATCTGTTTCGCTGATACCAGAAACTACATTGGGAATATTAGAACCACCGCAACCGCCCGTTTCTGTCATCTTATAAAAAGCAGTATTTTTGCCCGTATCGCTCCAAGTTATATTTGGCAAAAAACCCTTCTCATCTTTTGTTCCAGGTGGCAACGAACCATAGTAGAAAGCACTACCATCATCCAAAAAAACAATCCTGACTCCATTCAAATCTTCCTGTTTCATTAGCTGAAAACCGTTTTTTGAAATACTATCACTTGTCATCGTAGCATTTTTGAAATCAATAAATTTGTGTGCTGGATTACTGCCCCAAAAATATAAAGAAGGAATTCTGTCTATCTTCTTCCCATTCGAATAAATCAGAGTACCTGAAGGAACCTTTTGATTTAAACTTGCGTTTGGCATATTAATCATGCGGTCGGTCAAATATGCACTATCGTTTCCGAAAACACGCAATCTACCGTCTTTTGGCAAGATTATATAGGAAAAATGAGATAGTGGAACCATCCCTTCTTCTGAGGTCTCTAATAAATAGAAATCAGCCCCTGCGAACGCCTCGTTCTTTACAGTTCCCAGTCTCCACAAAGACTGGAAGATTAAACCCTCTGGATATGCGTATAATCTTTTAGAGATTGCCTCTGAAGGTAACTTTAGCACTGAAAAAAATTTATCAGCTTCGCCAAGATTCATTTCAACTGGATTTTTAAGCCACGAAACAGAGACGCTGATATTTCTATTATCAATTTCCGGAGTACTTGTTGCATAGTTAAGATAACCATTTGTAGGGTCAATCGTATCTTCCCTTCCTAAAGAGGTGTCGCTTGTCGATGTCGGCACCACGACTTGCGACGGAGGCTGATTATTATCCTGCGCCACGGGTGTAGGCAGCTGGTAGCGGCTCTTAAGCTTATAATTCCAAACGCCATAAAAAATGCCGACTCCAACGCCGACTCCGAGGATTAAAACTATGAGCAAGGCTGACCAGTGCGGCATGCGCTTCCAAATATTGGCGATCTTATTAAAAAGTTTGTTCATATGGATGTTAATGGCTAAAGTCTACATTGTTTGATGTTATTTGTTAATCAATCGAATAACTCCTTGTTTGATTTGGGATGACAGGGATGGATCGGAGATTGAGGCCAGATAATCCAGACGGGTTTGACGATCAGTGCCAGTCAACAAGCGCGGCTGGCTTTTTGTGATTTGGATCGGGAAAAGATGCAGTTCGCTCCCCTGCTCGTTCAAGATCAGACCCGCGGCCAGGCCCAGGTTAGTCTCAGCTGACCAATCCTGGTCAAAAATGAAATTGCCCAAGGAATAAGCGATCGGGCGATTGCGATAGGCTTCAACAGATTCCATCCAGTGCGGGTGCGAGCCAATGACTGCGTCCACGCCCTGGTCTATGAACCAGTGCGCTAAATCAATTTGAGTCTTGTTTGGCTTGGCCTGATATTCAGCGCCCCAGTGCATGAAGACGACTGTATAGTCAGCCTGCATTTTTGCTGATGCAATGTCTTGGGCAGCCTCTTTCTTATCCAAGGCATTGTCAGTGATATTAAAACCAAGCAAAGCGATTTTGCGTGCGCGGCTTTCAACAATAGTCAAAGCATGCGCTTCATCGTCCTTGACCTGGTCGCCGAACACAGCCAAGCCAGCGCGCTTGATGGCATCGCGAGACGCTTGGGCCGCAGCACCGCCTTGGTCATAAGTGTGGTTATTCGCTTGGGATACTGCGCTGATATTGTATTTTTTCAAAACATCAAGAATCTTTGGATCAAACATGAAATCAACATTGCCCTTGTCGGGCGCCAAGCGCTTTGCGGTCACCGGGCCTTCAAGATTGGCCACAATCAGATCTTGTCCGCTGAAAAAACGATTTTCTGTTCCAGCGATTTTCAAAAACGGATAGCTCTTATCGCTTTTGCTCCTAGTCGCGACATTGCGGTCAAAATTCATGTCGCCTAAAAACATCAAGCTGGTGTTTTGTTGCGGGTTGATGTTCCCTGGAGCAAAAGACGCCAAAAAGTGGCTGGTGGATTCAAATGTGTATTTTGCCTGCAAAATGCGCAAGGAATTGGTGTGGGCGTGGATGGTGACCTGGCCCAGGCCGAGGTCGCGGGCTGTTTTGAGCCCAACGCGCAAAAGAGCCGGCGCGTCGATTTCCGCGCGCTTGACTTCCATGTCAGCCAGCGAGCTGATTACATCTTGCGTTAATACGTCATGGAAGTCAGCGACCTCGGCCGGCAGATAATGCGAAGCATCAATACTGAAGACCAAAAGCGCTTTCTTGTCTTTTTTGAGGTTTGAGGTCAAATCAGAAATCAACTGCGTTGTTTGTTGCGCGCTCGCATCAGGCCTGACAATGGTCGGGACGATCTTGATGTCATTACCCCAAGCGCGCTGCAAAAACGGCACAAGGGCCAAGACAGCGAGTTCATTCTTATAGGTTTCCTGGTCTGAACAATAAGCTTGTTTGCAATGCCCGAGATGATCCGGGGTGACTAGATAAACTGTAGATGGTTTTTTAGTTGCAACCAATAATGATGCAATCTGGCGAGCGGCAACGAGATGATGCGGCACAAGCAAAACGCGAGTTCCAGTTTGGACATCCCAATCCAGTTTGGCCTTAAAAGCTCCGTCTAAAATCTCTGGTGAAACTGTAGTAGCCAAATCAAGAGACGTATCAGTCGTTTTAGGCGATGGTGAAACAGATGCAATGTTTGTCTTAATCACCGGACTTTCAGTCGCCTGAGACTTATTGCTCACGAATACAAACACCGCGGCAGTTATGCAAAGCAAGGAAACAGCCGCGGCAGATGTGATTAAGACAATGGTTCTGCGCATTATGGTTGCAAAATATCTTCGGTGCGTCCGTTAACTGAAAGTATGACTTGATCGTCAGGATAAACAGCCTTCAAAGTCTGCTCAAGCTGGGAGCGTACAGTTGATACGCGGCACGAACCGCCCATGCCCTTTTCCAAGGTCATATCAAAATCCGCGATGACTGCGCCTTTGCCGATCGTAATCTCAGGATCATTGACCTCTGTCGGCAAGCTAGTGATATAGCCTTGAGACTTTTCTGCTTCAGTCAAACCTTTGAGCAATTCATGCATGGCCACAACATCTTTATCGTCGCCAAGCGCCACTGTGCGTTCAACTGCATACACCTTTGAGCAGTCCAACATCTCCGGATCATTCTTTGTATTCGGGAAATACACGCTCACTTTGCCGGCCTTCACATCAAAAGTGACAGGTATTGCGAATTTATAGATCTCTGCGCCGTCTTTCGGTGAATTGTCATAAAGCTCCAATGACCCGCTTGAGCCGCTCGGCACTTTATCAAAAAACGCCTTGATTGTTCCGAACGAACCTGGCTTTCCCATATCAACTGACTTGGTATAGAGATGACCGCCGGCGACTTGCTTGCCAGCTCCATCCATCAGCCTCCAATTCATCTGGTTCTCAAAAATAGCAGTTGAGGTTCCGTAAAAAGTAAATGGATTACCCAAGGTCGTACCGTCCGGAAAAACAACAACAGACTTTTCATCAGAAAAAGTTTTGCTCACGGTCTGCGGCACCTCAGTCAAATTATTCTGAGGCGGCACTTGATTGTTTGCCTGCTGAGCTTGGTTCTGCACCCCTGGGCTGGTCTTGGTAGTCAGATACCAGGCTGCTACTGCTGCGCCTGAGAGGATGATTATGCCGGCCACTGCAGCCACGGCGATTTTGATGTTTTTATTCATAGCGCTTATATAATGTTAGCCTGGGCTTAAAATGACAGTTAATTCGGCAGAACCACTATCATGACCTTTTTGCCGTTTTCCACGTCCCCGCCATTCCAATCGTGCGCCGCATCCATGATGGTTTGAGCATCATAAATGTAATCCAAGCCCTTGCGCGTGCCCGGGTCATTGGTGATCAAACGGCCGTCGCTTAAGTAGCCTTTGATCACGAGCATGTGATAAGGCGGACCGCCATTGCGGAAATTCGGATTTTTCAAAGCCTTGCCATAGAATGGGACAATGACCGGATAGCCGCGGCCCACGATATTCTTGATGTCATCAATTGATTTCAAAGGCAAGACCCTTACGTCCTTGAATCCAAAATACAATTGCAAAATATCAGATGTCTCCTGGGCAGTCGTGTCTTTGTAATAACCGAGTGTATTAGTCTCGAAATCAACCAACTTGAGTATTTCCGCATCAGCCTGCTCTGGCGGTATGCGCGCATCTTTGAAATTGGCGTAAAATTTAGAAACCATGATCATGGAAGCCTCTTCGCACGCTTCTTGATATGGCATGTCCCAGTTGGACAACGGAGCCTGGCTCATCCACGGCACGGAAAGATTGATCTCTGTGGGCAAATCAAATGGAGCGGCGAGCACGTCCTTAGCTTTGGCTGTTGTCTGCGGGCTTGAATCAAGCACATAGTGTTCAGATGTGGCAGAGCCGCCTTCGACTGGCGATGGAGGCGCCTGGGTAACATCATTTACCTTGCCTGAATTTGATGGTTGATAGGTTTCTGCTGGGGGCAATGTAGGCCGGTTAAGGTATTCCCAATAATCAGCGATCTTATGGCGCGCTAAAAAAATCGCCAGGATGACGATAACGCCGATAATTACGGCCGAAATCCTAAAGGTATTCGTGGTTTTCTTGGCTTTCATTGACATAGCGTAGCAGAAATATCGTCTGTAATAAAGAGAGACGCCCTGACAGGGCGTCTCTACTGATTTTGATGTGATTTTACTTCTTTAACGGCTCTATTGTAACGCTTTCCATCTTGTCGCCAATGGCGATCTTTTTCACCACATCCATGCCCAAAACCACACGGCCGAAGATGCTGTATTTCGGCGGCAATGGATTGTCAGCCAGCATTATGAAGAATTGCGAGCCATTCGTGTTAGCACCAGCATTGGCCATGGCCACAATCCCCTCTTTATAAGGCAGTTTGACCGCATCATCAGCAAAACTATAGCCCGGGCCGCCCGAACCATTACCCTGAGGATCTCCGCCCTGGACCACAAAGCCTGGTTCAACGCGATGGAAATTCAGACCATCATAAAACTTGCGTCCGACCAAATAATAGAAATTGGACGCGGCATTCGGGCCTTCTTGCGGCAAAAGCTCAAACACGATGTCGCCTTTGGCTGTCTTGATCCTGACTTGTTTATTAGCGATTTCGCCTTCAGGAAAAATGCCTGGAAAAGCTAACTTATTTGCCTGTTCTAGGAACATAGGATTGGTTGTTGAGCTATTAATTGGCTGAGTAGGGACTGTTGTTGAAGCACCTGCAGCCAAAGCCTGGGTGTCTGTGGCATACCCCGCAACATCCGGGGTGGATGAAGCGTTAAGTTGGGCCTGCTGGTCAGTTTGGGCTGGCTGGTTAGCTTGATATTTATCTAATGAAACAGGCGAATCTCCGCAACCTGCGCCAAAAATGGCCAAGGCCGCGGCCACACACATAAAAGGTAGTATTTTTTTATCCATAGTGGCCGTATTTTAGACCAGCAAACTGGATTGTAAAAGTGGATAATTAATTTTCCCACGGCATGCTTGGATCTGTGAGTCCCCATTTGACCATATCTGAGACTAAACCTGGCCTGCGCCACTTGGCTGTAGCTCTTTCCAGGTGCAAGTCCACACCTTTTGCAAGATGGGAAAGGTCCTGGCCTTTTTCGTCCTTGATCTCAATTGCTTCGGGTTCAAGATCGCCAGGACCGTAATTCAAACGGACCAAAACAGCCTTGGCCTCAGACTGCTTCAAAACCTCGCGGGCCAGGGAGCGAGCCAGCATTTGCCCGGCCACCCGCGCATTGTGCCAATCCGCATCTGCCTGCAGATAGATTGGCAGAGCCGAGCCATAAGAGAAAATCGCAGAATGCGAATGGCCCATGGAAAATTCCAAATCTGTCCGTTCCCTGGGGCCAAGCGGATTTATTTTGATGCGCGCGCCTTGCACCTCTGGCCATTTTTCCAATTCTTTTTTGATTTGCTGTCTCACGCTCTCGATGTCTTGCGTGCCATGGTCAACCTGGATGATTATCTGATCGATCGGTTTTGCATCGGATTGGACAGTCACAGATCCCGAAGTGCCCATCCAAAACCATTCGGGATCGCTCGTGCGCCTGTCATAAAGCATCTTGGCCAAATCGCGGGCCACGCAAACGATGTTCGGGCTCAGGCTCGCATGTTCGCGCGTGGCATAGCCAGTGGCCAAAACCGCGTCCGTGCTCGGCATCCTGAACTTTTCCACCAAGCTGCTAGGCACGGGTTCAAGCGCCACAAAAGGCTCAATGCCCTGGAACAATCCGTTCACGCCCAAGATGCGCGTCACAAGCTGGCCAACATCAAAATCCTGCGAAGACAAAACTTCGCCCGAAACGAAGAGGGCTTCGTGCCCCCCGTTGACCAAACATTTTATCCTGGCTTCTGGGTCGCGCCGCAAATACTCGTCTATGATGCCCGCGGCGACCAAATTGCAGAGCTGGTCAGGCTCGCCCGGAAGCGGTTGATACGCAAAACGCATGGGCAGAACTTACAACAAAACAGGTGTTTTGGCAACCCTGGTATACAAAAAAAGCGCCCCTTTCCCAGATTCAGGAAAGAGACGCGAAACGATCAATGTGCTACGCCAACTCGCGGAAGGCGACGAATGACCAGTTGTCGTCCCAGTCGTTGTCAAACCAGCTCATGTCAAGCCGACGGTCACCATCAACGAAGCGGGAGTACAGAACGCGGAGATTGCCACCCTCATCGCGGTAGCAATCGCTATCCTCGAGAATTGTGGCGTGGTGGCCACTCAATCCGCAGACCCTTCGCCACTGCATGAAGGCGCCGGCGTGACCAAATGCATTCAACCTCCTAAAATGATCGCGTATCGCATCGGATGAAATGAACTCCTTGGGTTCGAGCTCCGGGTTCCAAACGAGAACCTCGTACTTGCGACCAGGTCCGGGGATCTCTGACCCGTCAACGTCGCGGTAGTAGTTCCATCGTCTGTAGTTGGGGTCGAGAAATTTGAGCTTAAACTTTTTCTCGACCAACGCGGTCAAATCTACGGCCGCCATATGAGGCACAATCACGATATTGGATTGCATGACTACCCTCCTGGGTTGGTGATTTTGGTTGCTAAGTTAAGCACTAATTGTCGAAGTATGACTTAACATAGCAGAAAATGGGGAAAATGTCAAGCCTTATAACTCCTCTACATCTCGCAAGAATGATATTCGTGGTGCTTGTTTTTTTTCTTCGGGTTTTTTCCAGACTGATGTAGTGATCGGTTTTTCGTGCTGTTTAGAATTCCAATACGTGCCGCGCTGATTCTCACCGTCATTGCCGATCTGGATTGTTGGTTCATCTGAAAATTCTTGATCATAATAATCCGCTGTCCGGCTCGCAAAACTGGAGGGCTTGCGCGAAGAACCCGAAGCAGAAAAAGACGATGCAATATTCATTTGCTCAAATAGGCGCGGCGGCAGCTCCTCGATGAACATTGATGGTCTACAAAAAGACATGGCATCATAACCCATGACCTGCGGGTAAGTGACGAATAAACGATTTTTGGCGCGCGTCACAGCCACATAAAAAAGCCTGCGCTCTTCTTCGATCGATGCTTCGTCCTCAAGCGCGCGCGGATTCGGAAAACCCAAGTTAGTTACATGAATCACAAATACCGTATCCCATTCCAAGCCTTTGGCTTGGTGGATGGTTGATAACACTATCCGTTCATCGTCACCGGATCCACGCGTTTTCTCCCTCGTTTGGCCGGAGACAAAACCAGCGCCTTCGAGCGTCGTGTCAGCCAAAAACGAAGGAATATCCATGTAAGCGCCGGCGAATTGGGCAAGCTGTTCCAAATCCTCTGCTCTGTCTTTCCAATCCGGATATTCGCGTTCAAGATATGTGCGATACATCTCAGACGTCGCGATGGCGCTCAAGATCCTGCCCGGCTTATTATCTGTTGCGCGCATCAAGGCCAGCATGTCGCAAGCGCCGCGCCAGCCCTCAATAGCCCGCGATGGCACGAGCATGACTTGCGGATCCAAAACCTCTTCCATGCCTGCCAAATCTTTGATGCGAGAAATGATCTGCGAAGCCGATGTTGCGCCGATCCCGACCTGCATGTTCAAGATGCGCAGCCAGGCTGGCTCGTCTTTTGGGTTTTGGAAAATCCTCAGGTATGCAAGGACATCCTTTACATGCGCGCGCTCAAAAAATTTAACGCCACCGCGGTATTCAAACGGGATGTCGCGCTTCATAAGCTCGAATTCCAAGGCCTGGGAATGTGATGAGGCGCGGAACAGCACAGCCATATTGGCCAGAGCCACGCCCTGGCTGCGCAGCAACAGAATCTGGTCAGCTACATATTCAGCTTCTTGCTTGGCCGAGGGGCAGGCGACCAAACCCGGACGCAAGCCTTGAGCCTTCAAGCCGATAAGTTCTTTTTCGAATTGGTTGACGTTATTGCTTAGCGACGAGTTGGCCACCTCCAATATCTGCGGCGTGCTGCGATAATTATTCTGGAGCTTGAAGATTTTTCCGCCTGGCCATTGATCAGGGAAATGCAGGATGTTCTTTACGTCAGCGCCACGGAACGCATAAATGGATTGGGCATCATCCCCGACCACGAAAACATTCTTATGCGCTCTGGCGACCAAGCCCACGATCCTGGCCTGCAAAACATTCGTATCCTGGTACTCATCCACTAATATGTGCTGGAACTTGTTGCCGATCAAATCCGCGACTTGCGGATTGCGTTCCATGACCAGCAGCCAGTTCCACAACAAATCATCAAAGTCCATGGCATTGGATTGCAGTTTTCTTTGCCTGTACTGGTTGATCACGAACTCCATGTCATTCACGCAATCCAAAAAATTCGGATTCTTCATCTCAACCGCTTCCTTGAGGCTGATACCGGTGTTCAAGGAATACGAAAAAATATTGCGGATCACGGCTGGCGAAGGAAAGCGCCGCGCCTTAGGATCGATCTTGCAATCTTTCAAGACAGCTTTCAGCAAACTCTTGGCATCTTCCTCATCCAAAATAGAAAAACTGGACGTGTAGCCGATCTGCGACGCGAATGACCGCAGAAGACGGTTGGCTGTCCCATGGAAAGTCCCGCCCCAAACGCCCTTGGCGCTAGTGCCCACGAGCAAGCCGATTCTCTCCAGCATCTCCCGCGCAGCCTTGTTAGTGAAGGTCAGCAACAGAATCGAATCCGGCTTTACGCCCTTCTCAAGCAAATGAGCTACCCGATAAGTCACTGTGCGCGTCTTGCCCGAGCCTGCGCCAGCCAAAACCAAACACGGGCCGTCGCCATGCAAAACAGCATCCAATTGTTCTTGATTCAATTCTTTGTGGAAATCAATGCTCATGGTGTTCGTGGATAGTATCAGCCCGTCCAAGAGCTTTCAATCCAGCGGATATCCCCCTCTCGACAGGTTTAAAACAATGTGTTGTAATCTAATCCTCACCCCTACAAGGAGGGAGTGATGGGTTTTGACACTGCACAAATCGAGGAATATCTGAGGCAAAATCTACGGCCAAAAAGACTGGAGCATTGCAAGAGAGTCATGGAACTGCTGCTCAGAGTCAGCGATACATACGAGCTGAATCCCGAACATGCAGCGATGAGCGCACTGTTACACGACGTAGCCAAGCAGTTTCCTGAAACAACCCTCTTGGCCCACATGGCGCGCAAGGACCTCAAGACTCTCCTTTGGCTGCCAGAGGATTGCCGCTGCAGTATCTATTTGCACGGCCCAGTCGGCAATCTCATGGCTCAGGAACTCTGGCACATCGACATTCCACCGGTGCTTGATGCCATCAGCCAGCACACTTGGAGTTTCATGGAGCGCCCGACCCTCTCGCGCTGTCTGGCGGTTGCAGATATCATCGAACGCATAGACAAAAGCGACTCTGACGGCGATCTGGAAAAGTACTTCTTGAAAGGCGAGCTGGATCGCGCCGAGCTGCTCATGATCAGCTTTGGTCTGGAGCACTACAGAGCCAAAGGCTTCCCCATCCACCAGAAAACGTGGTTAAGGCGCCAAGAACTCAAAGAAAAACTCCGCTTGAGCTCAAGCCATCTCACTCGCACCCCTCATTGATCCCGCTTGGGATCTTTTTTTATTCCCCGTAGGCTTTGTAACGATTCGCTTTATGCTCTTCCAGCGTGCGTGCGTAATAGACTTTTCCGCTGTCATCATGCAAATAGTAGAAATAATCGCTCTTTGTTGGATTGAGCGCTGCGTCCAAAGAATCCTTGCCTGGGTTGCAGATCGGCCCGGGCGGCAAGCCGTCATTCTGATAGGTATTGTACGGCGAGTCCACTTGCGTATCGTTGATTGATGGCCTGGCTCTGCCTGCGTTAGTAACGTAATTGACCGTGGCATCAGACTGCAAACGCATGTGGTTTTTCAAGCGATTCAAGAAAATGCCGGCAATCATCCTTCTCTCTTCCGGAGTTCTTGCTTCTTTTTCCACGATTGAGGCAAGTATCACGACTTGTTCCAGATCTCTCCCCTGCTTGCGTGCTTCATCGACAAAACCTTGCGTGTTTTTATCAAAAGCATTCAATTGTTTGAGGATCAAGCTCAGCGGCAACTGGTCTTTCCACACGCGATAAGTGTCTGGAAAAAGATAGCCTTCAAGCGAGGCTTTTGGCGGAAGAGCCGACAGAAAAGAAAATTGTTTGCGCAGATCAACGGCAAATGGCTGGCCTTTGACTGAATCGCCGACCAAGGAAGTCACTGCTGTCGCAGACACACCGTATTTTGCGAGCAACAACGTAAGATCGGAAGTGGTTGAGCCTTCGATTATCTTGACTTCTCTTTCGTTGCTGGCTGGGCCAAGCGCAAACTCGCGCACAAGGGATCTGTAAGACGAGCCAGGCGCAATTTCATAATCGCCTGCCTTGGCTTTGCGCGAGGCTGGATCGATCACAGCATAGATCTTGTAGCCTAAAGCCGATGAAATGATTCCGCGCGCTTCCAAAGCCTGGGCCAAGTCAGATACGCCCACGCCCGTGCCTAAACTGAATTCAACGCTTGTGGGCGCTGGCGAACCGATAAAAGCCGAAGGTATGAACCAGGCCAGGAAAAAAGCCAAAAGAAGAAAGAAGAAAGAAGCAATCAAATATATTTTTTTCATATGACTCCCTGATCCATTTTGTTCTCAAGTTTGCGCAAAGACTTTTTGCGAATAAGATTATGCCCAAGCCTGACCAGTAACGCACTGGCTGAGCCGATGGCAAGGCCAGCTAAAATATCCGTGGGATAATGCATGCCGACAGCCATGCGTCCGATTATGACTCCAAAGGTTATCAAAAGGCAAACATGGCCAGCGTTCTTGTTCCAGAGATACATGCTCATGGTAATCGCAGCTGCCGCAGTTGTGTGCAAAGACGGGAAAGAACTGTTAAGCGGCGGGGTTATCAAAGCAATAACATTGGACTCAGCCAGATAAGGCCTCACACGCATTACCATCAAAGACAGCAGCTCGCCGGCCAAGACACTGATCAGCAAAGACCATAAAGCCTCTTTGACTGCATGCCTGTCGTGGGCATCGCGCATCCACATCCAAGCCAGGACTGGGACAAACAGAAAAATCCAAAGCCGAGCCAGCATGATGGCCGCCCATTCTCCCCAAGATGAAGCCAAAAAAACCTGTTGGATACCTTGGACTATGCTGCCCTCTAACATGCTAATAAGTATAACATTTGCGTCCTAGTTCGGAAAACCTCTTCGTTTCTCCTTTCACAAGGAGATTTTACCGTACTAGGTCACAGCCCCTTGAGAAAGGGGCCAAGGGTTTTCGGTTCATATGCGCACCAGCTCCTCAGCGGGCACATCCAACATTTTGGCTTTTTACCGCCAACACAGATCTCGCGGCCAAAACGGATCATGGTGCGGTTGACATGCACCCACAAATTACGCGGCACTAAATCCTTTATGTCTTGCTCAACCTTTTCCGGCGTCTTGCCTCTGGACCAGCCCAAGCGATGCGCGATCCTGAATACATGAGTGTCGACCGCGATCGCAGGTACGCCAAATGAATAGACCAGCACGCAGCTCGCGGTTTTGCGTCCGACACCAGGCAAAGTAATCAACTCGTCCATTGTACGCGGCACCTTGCCATTGAAATCACTCAGGATTTTTTGGGCCATGCCTTTGACTGATTTTGCCTTGTTACGATACAGCCCGATGGTATTGATCGATTTCGCGATCGTATTCAAATCTGCTTTGGCTAATTTTTCCCAAGTCAAAAACTTTTTGCGGAACGCAGGATACATTTTCAAGACTTGCGCGTCAGTCGTGCGCGCAGAAAAAACAGTTGCGATCAACGTATCGGCTGGGTTGCCCAAATCCATGTCTGCTTTTTGCGGATAGCGCTTGCGCAAAGCCTGGATGATTTTGACGGCGTTCTGCATACAAGACTAACTCTATCTAAATCTTTCCCTTACCGCAAGGGAAAGACTTCAATTATTTGGTATTTTGAGCCCTCTCTTGAGGTAAGAGAGGGCGGCGAACGAATGTGAGCAGGTGAGTTAGTCCTGTGCGCTATATCAACGCTCTCCCCACCATTTCCGGGGGCTGTTCTATTTCCATTATTTTCAGGGCTGTGGGTGCCACATCAGCCAGCATGCCGACCGGAGGCGTAACGCTTAAATCGCCGCCCACTACATCGCCAGTAGGCGCGCGCAAACCCTCAAATTGCTTGCCAATGATCAAAAACGGCACTGGGTTGGTGGAATGCTCCTTGTCGATCGCACCCGTGGTCAAGTTCACGACTTCTTCTGAATTGCCATGGTCAGCTGTGACGAGCACTACTCCGCCCACGGATAAAGCTGCATCCACTACCCTGCCCAAAGCCTTGTCCACTGACTCATGCGCTTTGATCGTAGCTTCCACATTGCCTGTGTGCGCCACCATGTCCGGGTTAGCTAGATTGCAGATGATCAAATCATACTGCGCATTGGCGATTTCCTTGACGATCCGTTCTGCGATCAGCGGCGTAGCCATTTCCGGCGCCTTGTCATAAGACGAAACACGCGGCGAAGGGATGATCACGCGGTCTTCACCCGGATATTCGTTTTCCTGCATGCCATTGAAAAAGAAAGTGACGTGAGCATACTTTTCCGTTTCCGCGATGTGCAGTTGCCTTAAGCCTGCGTCAGACACAGCCTTGGCCAAGCACGTCTCAGCTGTCTGCGGCGGAAAAGCGACTTCAATCGGCAGATTTTTTTCGTACTCAGTCATGCTCACCAGCAAAAAGTCCTTGAGCTCAGCCCGCGGAAATTTGTCAAAATCAGGCAAAGCTAAAGCCTTGGCGATTTCGCGGGCGCGGTCAGGACGAAAGTTGAAGAAGATGCAGGCGTCGCCAGAGGTCATCTTGGCAATGGGCTGCCCATTTTTTTCGATCACAGTCGGAATGAATTCTTCATCATACACGCCAGCGGCATATGACTTTTCAATGGCCTCAAGGGCTGACTCTGCTTTTTGCCCCTCGCCTTTGACCATGGCATCATACATTTTTTGCACGCGGTCCCAGCGGTTGTCGCGATCCATGGCATAATAGCGTCCGCCCATGGTCGCGATCTCGCCGACCTTGAGTTCTTTGATCTTATCTTCAAGTTCTTTGATGAAAATCTGGCCGCTGTTGAAAATCGTATCGCGTCCATCCAAGAAGGCATGGATCGCGACCTTGTCCATCTTGTGCAGTACGCACATCTTCAACAGCGCATACAGATGCTCTATGTGCGCATGCACTCCGCCCGGTGAACACAAGCCCATGAGATGCAAAGTGCCTTTGTTCTTTTTCACATGCTCGCACGCATCCACGAAAGCCTGGATATTGTAGAAAGATTCGTCCTCGATGCTCATGCCGATGCGCGGCAAACTCTGGAAAAATATCTTGCCTGAACCGATGGTAAGGTGCCCGACTTCTGAGTTGCCCATCTGCCCCCAGGCCAAACCCACGGCTTCGCCTGATGCGCGCACTGTCATGGCCGGATAAGATTCTATGAGGCGCTTGAAATTCGGCATCTGCGCTTTTGTGACAGCATTGCCATCAGCCTCTGGCGCGATGCCAAAGCCGTCGATAATCATCAGAATTACTGGTTTTGGCCGCATATTCATTTAACTAAAACATGCCCTTTCATTTCCTTGGGCTTGTCCACGCCTAAAAAATCCAGGACCGTGGGCGCAATGTCAGCCAAAGTCCCTTTGCGCACGCTTTGCTTGTGGACTTTAGAGGACGCACAAACAAAGGGTACTGGGTTAGGGTTGTGATGCGTATCAATGGCGCCGTGCGCACTGGCCATTTCTTCCACATTGCCGTGGTCAGAAGTTATCATGAGCGCGCCTCTTTTTTTCTTGATCGCTTTCCAGATTGGCAACAAAGATTTGTCCAAAGCTTCGCAAGCCAAGACAGCAGCCTTGAAATTCCCGGTGTGTGCCACCATGTCTGCATTGGCGAAGTTCGCGCACACGAAATCATGGTTCTTGTTGACTGCGGACACGACTGCTTTGGAAATCTGTTTGGCCCGCATGTTCGGCGCGCGGTCGAACGAAGAGACTTTTTGGGAAGGGATGCGCACCCGTTCTTCGCCGAAACGCGGCGCATCATAGCCGCCGTCCATGAAATACGTGACTTGCGCGTATTTTTCCGATTCTGAAATATAGATCTGCTTGAACGTGCGCAAAGCCTCTACCAAAGTGCCGGATATTTCGTGGTGCGGAAAGGCCGGGATGGCTGCGCCGTCGCCGTTTATCTGTTTGCCGAATTCCGTCATGGTCACAAAACACAGATCACGGATCTTTTTGCTGCGCCTGAACGGTTTTTTTTCTTTAAGCTCAAAATCATGCTGGACAAACGGCTTGGTCAGCTGGCGCGCCCTGTCTGTGCGCAAGTTCCAGAATATGACTGCATCATGGTCGTTGATCACCAGGATCTTTCCGTCTGGCTGAAGGATTGAGGTCGGCATCAAAAACTCATCGCTCTCGCCGCGGGCATAACCTTGCTCAATGGCTTGGGCAGCTGAATCAGCCACGACTCCCTCGCCGCGCGTGAGCACGCTGTAGACCAGCCCAGTCCTCCCCCAGTTGCGGTCGCGATCCATGGAATAGAACCGACCGCTGACAGAACCGATCCTGAAATTTTCAGGCAAGATGGCTTCCAATTCGCCCAATAGCTTCATGGCGTGGAATGGTTCTGTGTCGCGGCCATCCGTAAACAAATGCAAAACGACTTTCGGCAGCTTGAGCCTTTTGGCGAATTTGATCAGAGCCGCGATGTGATTGAAGGATGCGTGTCCGCTTTGCCGGTTGGTGAGCAAGCCCATGAGATGCAAAGTGCTGCCATGTTCGATCACGTGCGCTGCGGCCCGAAGCAAAGCCGTATTATCAAAAAAGCTTTTGTCTTTGATGGACTGATTGATGAGGATCGTATCAGACGGCACAGCCCGGCCTGCGCCAATCGTGGCATGTCCGACTTCGCTGTTGCCGCATTCATACTTGGGCAGGCCCACGGCCTCGCCATCAGACTTGAGCTCAGACTTGCTGTAATTACTCAAAAACTCGTGCCAAACAGGCATATGGGCCGAGGCTTCTGCATTGCCTGACGCGCGCTTAGATAAGCCAAAACCATCCCAAATCAATAAAACCACTGGGCCTGGAATCTTGCGTAAAAGCTTGGGTTTTTTGCTCAGCATAGAGCCATATTAGGATACGCGATTCGCACGCTCCAAACAAGTGGATGTTTGGCCTTAGATATTGACAAAAGAGCTAATTTATGCTAAAAAGCTTAATCCTATACACCTAGGGCGTTTGGCTATTTGGGCTAAACGATTCGAACACTGTCAATCTAAGGGAGGATACAATGCCCCAAAGCGTCGCTGGTAGCAGAAAAGGCAAAACCACCACTCAGATCATAGGCTCATTGCCCCAAAAGGCTGCTGCGGGAAAGCCGATTGAGAAATCGCAAGTCCGCGACAAGCAACCGGATTGCGATCAGCGCAGCCAAGAGCTCAAAGAGCTCAAAGAGGAGCTCGCGATCAGCAAGGCTGAGGCCAAGCAATACAAGGAAAATCTGGAAGCTATGGTGAACGTGGACGTGGCCAAGCACGTCGCTGATCTGGAAAAGCGCTTGGCCGAAAGCGACCAGCGGCTCCAGGAGCTCGCGGACATGGAAGAGCGCGTCAAGGAAATGGGGGTGGACCTCAAGTACGCGAAGGAAGCGCAGGAAACGCTTCGCGAAGAGCTGGACCGGGTTCAAGGCGAACTCAAGGCTGCGCAAGAGCAATTGGCTCAAGCGCAAGCTGCCCAGCCCCAGGCTGACGACGCCAAGGTCAAGGAGCTACAGGAAGAGCTCGCAGGCGCCTACCAGAAGGTGGCTAGCGCGGAAAGGCGCGTCACTGATCTTCAACAGGTAGTCGAAGATCAGGCGAACAGGTTTCGGCAAGAGCTGGCCCAGTTCCAGGCAGCGGCGGACGAAGCGAATCGCCAGAATGTTGACTCATTCAATGCTGCGATGGCTGCGGCCAACACCAAGGTCGGAGAGATGGAAGCTCGGTTCGAGGAGATGAAGACTCGGCTCGCCAATCCAGGGCAGGAACTGGCTGTTGCGCGGCAACGTGCTGCAGAGGCCATTGACGAGAAGAATCGCGTTACGGCCGCTGCGCAAGCTGCGCTGACCGCAGCCGAGGAACTGCACAAGAAGAGCTTGGCCAAGGAACGCAAGATTACGAACAATTTTGCGCTCATAGGGCTATCCTCACTCTTTCTCTTGATTGTCACCTGCGGCCTCATGGTCTACTGCACCTACTTCAGAAACCCGGGCGTAGTAAACGGACCAGCGCTGACCTTTGTCGGTCACAAGGCTCAGGCTGATTTTGCCAAGACACCAAGCATGACAGCTGGGGGCAGCTTCCCGGTCACGCCCGACAGCCTCAAGGAGCTCACTGGGCAGAACGACCCTACATGCTACGTCTCCAAAGGACTGAGCATGTGGACCAAGGACAAGAAGCGGGTGCACTTTGACTGCAATGGCCAGTACATCAAGGACGCGGTCCGCGATTGCTGGAACGTCTCAGCTTGCAAAATCGAGGTCCCGAAAAACCTCGACAAGTAGGCAACTCGGCTCGCAGGTCATCATGACTGCGAGCCTTTTTTAATCGCTTCGCTTGTACGAATTACCTGCCCGCAACGCCTCGCAAAGCTCAGCTTGCGTGGCGGGCGCGGCGAATACGAACGAATATACGAATTTGTTTATTATGTCTGTTTGACGTCGGCTACCGAAATCTTGATCAACAGTTCCCTATCGTCTTCCTTAGCAACCGGAGCCATGCGGCGGAAATTACATTTTTCGCACTTGTGCTGGATTTTCACTGCTTCGCCTTTTTTCACCCAGACTCCGACTGGCCGCATCATGCCTTTGCATTCAGATGCGCGGTCGCCTGGCACATCATCCATGTGCTTGCTCCATAAGCATTTCGGGCAGTGGCTTGTCCGGCCGTTGCCTTTTACTTCTTGCCCGCAATTTTCGCACTTGAAGTCTTCGAAGACTCTTTTTGTATGCTGCATAGAAGAAAGAATAAAGATTAAAGAAAAAAGAAGTATTATTTGGATGCCTTGTAGTTAGCCTCAGCTATTTCTTTTCTTATTGCCACAATCAAACCAAAAATCATTGATGAAACCTGAATACATAAATCATGGAATCTTTTGTAATCGACCTCGGAAATATAACCCCGCCTTAGTGCAACGTGAATCATAGATCTTACTTCTGCCGCGGAACCGTTCGCAATGTTCAAAAAATTAATAAAGGATGGTTTTGATTTCCTCTCAAACCCTTCTGCGATATTGTTCATGATTGAGATTGAGGCTCGCTGTATTTGATCTCTAAATCCAAAATCCCTATTCTCTTCAAGGGTCGCATAAATAGCCAAAGTCAACTCTTCTGCTTTCTGCCAAGCCTTAATATCTTCAAACCTCATAGCATCTTCATTCTTCTTTTTTCTTTGTTCTTTTTTCTTTAGTCTGTTTCCGGGCGCATTATCGGGAAGAAAATTACGTCGCGCAGATTAGGTTGGCCTGTCAAAAGCGCCATGATGCGGTCTATGCCCATGCCCCAGCCCGTGATGGGCGGGAAGCCGGCTTCCATGGCCTGTAAAAAGTCTTCGTCCAATTCAAAACTTTCTTCATCGCCTTTTTGCCTGAATTCCGCCTGGACACTCATGCGTTCACGCTGATCGATCGGGTCAACCAGCTCTGAGTAGGCTTTTATGACTTCCCAACCGGCAATGACAAGCTGGAAACTATCTACCAAGCGCGGATCAGCATCGTTCCTGCGCGCCAAAGGCATCATCTCAGCCGTATGGTTGGTGATGTAGCACGGTTCGATCAATTCAGGGCGCACGAATTTTTTGTACAGTTCATCTATCAGCGTGCCGAGCCCTTTTTTCTCCGCATCGTCTATCACGATCTTTTTCTTTTTCATCGCTTTCAGCAGACTGTCCGCATCTTTGTATTCCAAGACATCAATCCCGCTTTTTTCTTTGATCAAGTCCGTCAGCTTATAGCGCGGCAGCTTGTTCTTGAAATTGATCGTGTGCGCCTTGCCGGTTTTGCCGATGACTTCGAATTCAAGCTTGCCGAAAGTCTGCTCCAGGATCGAGCGTAAGAATTCCTCGGTAAAATCCATGTTCCACAGATAATCCTGGTAAGCCACGTAATATTCGATCTGCGTGAACTCCTGCACATGCGACGGATCAGAACCCTCGTTCCTGAAACATTTTGCAGTCTCGAACACGCGGTCATACCCGCCGCCGATCAAGCGCTTCAGATATGTTTCGGGCGAAATGCGCAAAACCATATCCATGTCATCTGTCTCATGGTGCGTCTTGAATGGCTTGGCTGCTGCGCCAGTCGCAACAGACGTAAGGATCGGAGTCTCGACTTCCATGAAACCGTTGCTCTCCAGATATTTGCGCGCATTGCTCAAGAACGCGCTGCGCAGCTTGAAGCGTTCGAATGATTCGCGGTTCGTGGCCAAATCCAGTTCGCGATGGCGATAGACTTTTTCCACATCCTGCAAGCCATGCCACTTTTCGGGCAATGGTATCAAGCTCTTGCCCAAGATGGTGATGGACGTGGCCCAGACTGTAGGCTCATTCGTCTTGGTAGTACCCAGTTTGCCTTCGACTCCAAAAAAGTCTCCGCGGTCAAGCAGGCGTACGATCTCGAAATTTTCTACGCCGACATCATCGACCTTAACGCCGACCTGGTGCATAGCGCTCTCGTCCTGCAGCTGGTAAAAAGCCAATTTGCCGATTACGCGCTTAAGCATGATGCGTCCGCAGACTTTTACCTCTGCGTCAAGTTCAAGACCCTTAAGCTCAGCCAGCTTATGCGTGCGTTCGAATTTGGCTGGATGGGGCTGGATTCCCTTATCGATCAGCTCCTGCCTGCGCTTTAAACGGTCTTGGCGTTCGTCTGTGGTTATGGCCATATGGCACAAACTTTATAGGAAAAACATGAGACAATCAAGAAAACCTCTTCGCTTCTCCTTTCTCAAGGAGACTTCAACGTACTAGGTCCCACCCTCTTGGGAAAGAGGGGTAGGGGTGTTTTCGGAAAGATCACTATTCAAATAGTCGTCCAAAAAAGCAATGGCATCGATCTTTTTCATTTCCTCGATCGAAAGCCATTCGAATTGATCATGTTCTTCTGGGTCAAGCTTGACCTCGCCAGAGACATATTTGCATTCAAAAACTATTTGGATGGTTGGGCGGGCTGGGTTGCTGATGGTAAATACGTGGATCAACGACCCGATCTTTATCTCTAAACCAGTCTCTTCTTGGACTTCGCGTCGCAAAGCCTCTTCCACAGTCTCCCCTGCCTCAACTGTGCCGCCCGGCACATCCCATTTAAGCGGCATATAGTCATTCAAAGCCGACCTGCGCGTGGCAAGGTATTTACCGTCTCTTTCGATTAGCGCGTGGCTGGCGACGAAGAAAGTGGACATGAGCCTAAAACTTCAGTAAGCACACCAACAACGCTATCAAGCCCACTGTCTGCAGAATCACATGCTTGTGCTGT
Source organism: uncultured Gammaproteobacteria bacterium (assembly GCA_964584725.1). GTDB lineage: Bacteria > Patescibacteriota > Patescibacteriia > 2-12-FULL-60-25 > 2-12-FULL-60-25 > MWCR01. The sequence goes on along the minus strand of CAZPAP010000011.1, from coordinate 2,568 downwards.
TGGCGGATCTCCACGAGGATATTGATGGCCAAGGCAATGCAGAAGAACAGCAAAAAGAAGAAATAGACCCAGCCGGAAAACATGAAGACCGGGATGGAGCTGTACAGCCATGACTTGGCTTGCATGTATTTTTGCCACGGAGTCTGGCTTATGACTTTTGGATTCTGCCAATCAATGGTTTCTTCGGACATGGTTCCATTCTCTCCGGCGATCATCACGGTCGGAGCCATGACTGTCTGAAAAATTTCTTTTGATGAAGCCGGCACGGTCAAAGATCCCTCAAATATACCGTCTTGATTTTTTCCTAACTCAATCGGATAGCCTTGCACCATGGCCAATGCGCCAATCGCATCTTTGCTGATTGCGGCTTTTACCACCAGATACGTGCGGCCATCGGATGTATCGCTCCAAGCTACGGAAGATTTTTGCGCGTCCAAAACCGGGGGCGTCACTGGCGTACCTTCCGTCCCTAACGTACCTGCCGTCCCTAGCGTCGCGGGTTTTGAGTCGCGAGTCACGTGTCGCGAGTCACGTGTCGCGGGTTTGGGCGTCTTGCTTATGGTTGTAGCTGGCTTGGGTGTTGGGCTGATTGATTTCTCAGCCAGAACTTTGCCTGCAGATTTTAGCTGTTCGCTTTTCGCTATTAGCTGTTCGGTTGGTTTGATGGCTCTCAAGACTTCTGCTGATTCCTGGCCGCGGATCATGGCCATGTTTTTGGTTTCAATGGGCGTGCCAAAATGCTGAGCCACGAAAACAGTCGGCGTGCCATTAAAAATGCCGCCAGCAATGCCAACGCCAATATCCGTATAAACGCTTTCCACTAGATTCGCATAATGGGCCGGGCTTTTCATCCAGCCGCTCATGACTGATTCTGCATCAGAAAAACCCATGGCCAAGTTCTCGCCTGCTTCTGAATAATGATAGCCAGCCTGGCCCAAAAAATATTGGAGCTTTTTGCCGTCTGGGCTGGTGTGGCTGAAATACTGCTGGCTAGCCATGTCTGTGGCGCGCATTTGCGCAGATGCATCCAAATACACGACTTCTGTGACTGGGGCCAAACCCTGCTCTTTGCGCAGCTGATTGGTCATGGCAATAATCTTCTTTCCCTGTTCAGCCAAGACATCTGGAGCCAAAAAAGCCTCCAAAGGCACGGCCACGGCAAAACCAACGACCATGACTTTCAACAGAATGAAAAATGCGCTGTAAAAAAGGGCGCGCTTGGTATGCAAAATATGCGGGTGATAATTATTCCCCGAATGCGGTATGAAATATTTCTTTAGTGTGTTGCCGTGCTTTTGATAAAAACTGTTTTTAACAGACATATTCCAGCTTAGCGCAAACTTGTGCTTTATTTTACAGTATTTGCGGCTGAAGGGCTATTTATTTTTAGTTTTAAGCATACCTTCAGGTATGTCTCTGTTTTTTATCATGGCTTCGGTCTTTTCATCCATAGTCCAGAACTTTTTGTGTTCGAAATAATGCTCCTCCAATTCGCGCAACGTATCGACAAAATCCTTGCCCACGCTCGGCACGCCTGTAATTTTACCTTCTGACATCAAATTATGGATTTCGGCAACATCAGCATCACTTCCCACGACAAGACAGGGTATCTCAGCACCTAATATTGTGGCCGCGGCCGAACGGTGTTTGCCGCCGAGCATAAAGTACTTGGCTGATGGATGACTTGATAAAAATCCGTTCAGAGCCTCTTTGTAAGTTTCATAACGCTCTGACCTCTCAGCGAAATATCCTATCGCTGCTTCGATTGGCACCACGATCACGGGCTCGACAGCAGCCCCTGATTTATGCTTTTCGTAATATGAACGAAGTGCCTCTGGGCTATGCAAAGGAGGATAGTCGATCATGGTGATGAGTTGCGAGGCATCAAATGCGGCCTTTTGCATATTTCATTCGGCGGAATAATTGCGCTTCGTCATGTCCGCATTTTACACGTTAAATCATGCTTCAATTCACGAACTTGATCTGGTTCAATATCTTTTCGTAATCAGAAATATAACTATCATAGCTCTCGGCCTGGTCGCCGAAAGTTATGGCATATACATCATTACCCACGACTGTATAAACATACATGTACTTCATCTTGATGCCGCTTATTTCACTGGTAAAAACCAATTTTCGCGCATCATGACCGTCGACAGTGATTTTTGTGGTTTCGCCTTGAACGGAAACATTGCTGAACGCGCTCTTAAAGATAGTCAGAGCCTTTTCCGTCACCTGATCCAAGTCGGTTGTTCCGAAGCTCTCTGTTTTAGCCATGAAACTGGCTGAACCCTTCATATATTGCACGGGTAGAACTGAACCCTCAACAGGTAGCCAACCTTCCGGAACAATGGCTGTTATTTTGCTTTTCGTTGCTACTGGTTTAGCTGTATTGCTATCTGCCTGCGAGACACTCGCCCCCTGCGCTGGATTATTGGCCTGATCGTTATTTTGGACGACACCCGCAGTACCGCAACCGGATAATGTGATGACGCCGAACATGATTATCCCGAATCCTATGAGCTCATTCATAAAATAATATCCTTCTATTGTTAGTTGATAAAAAAC
>CAZPAP010000010.1:13159-25343 GCA_964584725.1 uncultured Gammaproteobacteria bacterium | reverse complement strand
GTGGACCGAGCGGGACAGGAGGGACGTCGACTGGCGGCGCAGGGGGAACGGGCGGAACCTCGACCGGAGGGACGGCGGGCTCGGCTGGCGGGGCAGGAAGCGCTGGAAGCTCCACCGGAGGAACTGGCGGAACGAGCACTGGTGGCAGTGCTGGATCGGCTGGCACGTCAACCGGAGGCACGGCTGGTGCCGCTGGTACGGGTGGAACCTTCGGAGACTGCAAGGGTGGCCAGGAATGTGCCACGTATTCCTTCCCTCCGAACTACAGCTGCAAGGAAACACTGCCTCAAGAACCAGGATCCGACGCCGGACTGGAAGTTGTGACGTACGGCTGCGTCTGTGGCTGGGTTATGTCGATCGACGCCATTCCGTACATGATCTGCGTGAACCCGCCTGATGGCGGCACGGCAGGCACCGGAGGCACGTCGACTGGCGGCGCAGGCGGAACTGGCGGAACCTCGACCGGAGGAACAGCTGGAACAGCTGGCGTGGCAGGCAGCGCAGGAAGCTCCACCGGAGGAACCGGCGGAACGAGCACTGGCGGCAGCGGCGGTACCACGACAGGTGGCAGCGCTGGCGCAGCTGGTTCAGCGACGGGTGGTGCTGGTGGCACCGGAGGCGTGAGCGACGCTGGAGTCAGCGTGCTCAAGAATCCGCGGCTGCTCGATCCGGTCTTCAATGCCTGCCAAAACAGCCAGATCAAGACCTCGTCCAGCACACTGTCGAGCGTAGGCCTTTTCCTCGAGATCGACGACCTCTCGAACGTCAGCTACCCCGGAGCACTTTTCGGGGAGTATGACTGGACCAGCTCACTCGTTGTGGGCGGTTCGACCTCCTGGGGTCTCAGAACGGTGGCACCGACGCCGTTCGACAAGACGATCTTCGTTCAGCTCTCCACCAACTTCACACCCTACGCGCGGCAGTTCATGCAGAAGTATGTGGACCCGGCGAGCCTGAAGCAGTGCGAGCTGTACCACGAAGACGGCTACACCTGCGCCGGCACCAAGGATGCGACTCTCGCGGCACACCTGTGGTGTCCGGTCAGGGCCATCGTCTGGAAGAACAGCGTCCAGCTCGAAACCTTCACGGACGCTGCAGACAAGGTCACTGCACCGACCAATATCATCCAGAAGCAGATCAACAAGGACAGCAACGACTTCTACACGGTCAAGTACGTGACCGTAATCACTGACGCGATCGCTCAGTGATCCTCGACACGCCTCAAACGTGTCCTCGACGCCCTTAAACAAGGCGTCTTTTTTATTCGCTTCGCTCGTACGAATTACGAATTTGTATACGAATATACGAATTCGTTTGCGAAAAAAACGAGGCATACCAGAGGCTGCTAGTTAGTTTCCCTCCTTCCCCTGTCATTTCGAGCGGAGTTTGACGGAGTCGAGAAATCGTCGATTCTTGTGTCACCACTTTTCTGCAAGATCTTCCCAAGTTGGATTCATTGAAGTAATCAAAATCACTTTCTTTGTTCTTGACCAGCGTTTTATTTGCTTCTCACGTTCAATAACCGCCAAAACATCATTGCCAACTTCAAAATAAACTAAACGATCACGTCCATATTTTTCTGTAAAACCAGAAACAGCGTGCGATTTATGTTCAGCGACACGCCTATCCAAATCATTTGTCATACCCACATACAAAGTACCCGAAGGAGATGACATGATGTATATAAAGTAATCCTTCATGCAATTAGAATAAACAAAATTTGCATTCTTGTCATTTCAAACGTTTCCTTCCCTTTTTGTCATTTCGAGCGGAGTTTGATCCTTCGACTACGCTCAGGACAGGCTCCATCGAGAAATCTCCGAATCTAACGTAACCAAGTAACTTCAGTTTCCGAGATCTCTCCATTCCGCTTTGCTGCAGTCGAGATGACAAAAGGGAGGGGACGGTCTGGATGACAAAAAAAGGGGGTACAGCCGAGGAGGAGAACCAGATAGCAGCCTTGGGTATATTCAGATATAAAAAGAGGGCGCGTACATGTGAAATCGTACGCGCCCAAGGTAAGTGGCCGAGCTTCTAGAAGTCGCTCGCGCCGTTGCAGTTGTTGTCCCCTCCTCCGGGCAGATCGATTGCCCCGGGGTGAACATCTGCATTATTGTCGTTGCAGTCGTGAGGAGATGAGAACCCGTCAGCATCCCAGTCCGCGGCGCCAGACGCCTGGACCATGACCTTGAGATTGCATCCGCCCTGCCCATTGGTTACGCCCTGCACTTCGGGGGTGGGGTGCTTGACCCCATTGATCTCGATGTAGCAAGCGTACTCGAACAGGAGTTGCGACGGGTTGTTGTACTGGCAGCCTGCGTACTGCCAGATGTTGTTGCTGGGCGGGTCGCGATAGGCGCCGAACAGGAACTCGACGTTCTCCGTAGGATTCAGCACCGTGAATGTTCCCCAGACCGTGTTCAGCGTCGAGACGGTCTTGGAGCCATCGGACCAGAGCACGGCATAGTAGTCGTGCTTGGCAACGTCCGGCACGCGGTAGAAGCACACAAGCTTGGTTGCGCTCGGCGTGGTGCAACCTTCGTCGACCTTCCCGTCGCAGTTGTCGTCGACTCCGTTGCAGAGCTCGACAGCATCGGGATGGACGTTCGACTTGGTGTCGTCGCAGTCGATGCCATTGATGACATAGCCTGCGGGCGCTTTGCATGCAGTGATGGTCACGTTGCTTCCATACCCGTCGCCGTCCAGATCCTGACGGTAGATGAATGTGGTCAGACCTTCGTCTACCTGCCCGTCGCAGTTGTTGTCCTTGCCATCGCAGATCTCGACAGCTCCGGGATGAACCGCAACGTCGTTGTCGTTGCAGTCGCCAGTCTTGTCCGAGTCTCCGGCAGGCGGCGTGGGAAGCGTGCTCAGCATGGCAGGGCCAGTGCCCCATCCATCACCGTCTGCATCCACGTAGTAGATGTACTGGGCAGGGGGACTTCCAGCTGATCCGCCGTCGGGTGAGTCCACGCAAATGCAGGGTCCAAAACCGGAGCCGTCAGCTTTGCAGATTTTTCCCAGCCCAATCTGCTGGCCTGAGCATTCGCCGATCGCACAGTTGGCCACGCTACTGGGAGCGCAAACCTGCGCTGATCCGCCCGTGCCAGCGCTTCCGCCGGTTCCAGCTGATCCTCCGGTTGAGCTTCCGCCCTGACCAGACGATCCTCCGGTTCCAGGCGCAGCGAAACACATGCATGCATTGTAGTACATGCCCGTGTAATCGCAGATCTTGATGCCCTGCTGATTCTGTCCGCACAGAGACGTACAGTCAGCCTGGTTGCCCGGCACGCAGACCTGAGGCGATCCGCCCGTACCTCCTTGCGAGGTGCCAGCCGTGCCGCCCGTCGAAGTCGTGCCGCCAGTGCCAGCTGATCCGCCGGTTGCCGAGCCTCCAGTCGAGGTCCCCGCGCTTCCGCCGACAGATGTCGTGCCGCCGCTTCCGCTCTGACCCGAACCGCCTGTGCCTCCGGTGGACGTTCCACCGCTGCCAGACGTTCCGGCATCAGGCTTGGTGCAGTCGCATGTGTTGAAAACACCTTGCGAGTTGCAGACCTGAACGCCCTTGAGATCTCCGGGGCAAGCACATACTTCCTGCTGTCCCGGGACGCACTTGGGCGTCGGTGTTCCAGCTGATCCGCCTTGCGCGGTACTGCTGCCAGCCGAGCCTGCGGTTGCAGAGCCGGCGCTTCCTGCACTGCCTGCGGCAGTAGGAAACTCGACCTCGTCGCTGGAATTGATGCCGCAACCCACCGCAACAACCGAAAGCATGGCCACGAACAACGCATTGATAGTTCTCATCTCTCACTCAGCCTTTCAAGGTGCTTTTTGCACCAATCTGCCGTTAAAATCCATTTCAGACTAACGAGCTAATATAGCACAAAATGAGGGTTTTGTCAACCCTCAATGCCAGAATTTGGCTAATTATACACAAGCGGCAAAGTGTCTATTTTATAACAAAAATTGCGATTTTGGCTCAATTACGCGCTTTCGTCTTTCGAGGGATGTTAGCAATGATTGACAATAAGGCAAAATGATGTTAAATTCGAAATGTCCCTCAAACAGGTACCTGAATGAAGTCGGGACGTTGCTCGCAACATTTGGAGAAATGCCATGTTGTAGCTACCTTCCTCTCGAGCGGGACTCGCAAGTACAGCTGAGGCTCGGAAAGCGGCTCCCTATCCCTGACAATGGAACTCCCTAAGGGGAAAACCATGTCCTACATTTTGCTTGGTCGAAAGAGGCTCGTGAACGCAAAGCGTCCGCGAAAACGGTACGAACATACAAAGCAAGCTCCGGGCAGCCCATTCGGGGGTTAGCTGAGCATGCATAGACATTTGCCGCGTAAGGCAGCCGATAGGCACCGACGCGTTTCAGATCATCATTCTTGCTCATCCCGAAAATAAAAAACGCAAGAACAATCCCGGTACTTCGGGATCCATCCTCAAGCGCCCTGCGGATTCTACGCAATCAGGCGCTTTATTTGTTTTCCGAATCGATCGGTTTACCGACTTTCCAGGCAGATTCGAACATCGCCCTCAATAAATTATATATTTCTTTGCTTTCGATCAAAAATATTATCGGTTTTGTTTTCATGACATCCAAAGTCACTTTGTTTCCGTCAAAAAATATCACTTCCCCGGAAAAAGGAAAATCAGAATAAGGGATTTCGCGCGTTGGGAAATTCTTCAGGTTGACCCATGGAAGCTTGGAGCCTTGTTTTATGGCAACTATATTCCTTCCTCTGAGATTATTATTCAATTCAATTCTCCCCTGTTCATCTACTCTCTTGTTATATTCCTCGACCGCTTCGTCAACAGCCAAAAAACAGAGCATTTCGTCTTTTGTCTGCGCATACATGTTGCGGACATCCTTAAATCCTTCTTCGCCTTCAAAAAACCTGATGGCTGGCTTTTCTTGCGAGGATGAATTGAAAAGCGCCATGAAATTCGGCATCATACTGGCCAAGCGATCTTCTTTTTCCTGGGCTGCGTGCAATTCCGTATCTGCCAAGCGCTTTAACTTGTCCGGCGACTCTGCGACAAAGACCGTCTTTCGGCCCTTTTCAAAAGTGGACATCAATCCCCTCTTTTTCAAGGCTTCGATCATCACATATGTTGTCGCACGGTTCACGCCGGCTTTTTTCGCGATATCCTGGACGCTGGCCGGGCCAAGCTCCAGCATGGACAAATACACTTTGGACTCTTTGTCCGAAAGTCCGTACTCAGCCAGAATGTCAATTAATTCTTTCATATATTTAGGTTAAGCCCATGTTGTTAAAACCGGTAATGTCTTGAGGGCTGTGTTCTTCCAATTAAACATGGAGGCTCGACTTAGTCCAGCTGTGCGCAACTTTTGGCGCAGCTCAGGTTCGCTCAAAATGCGGTTCATGCAATTGGCCATTGGTTCTATTTGATCGGGCGGGAAAAACAAACCAGCCTCAGGCCCGATGACTTCGGGCAAAGACGCTGCATTGGATGATAATACTGGGCAGCCGCAAGCCATGGCCTGCACTGGCGGAATGCCAAAACCTTCGTACCAAGACGGATGGATGAGCGCTTCGGCCGCATTGATCAAAGCCGGTAAATCGACCTCAGGCACATAGCCGAGCTGGATAATATCCTGCTTCACGGGCGATGTTTCAATTTCTTTCTTGATTTCTTCGTACCTAAAACCAGGGTTGCCAATCAAGACCAGTTTGACTGGATCGCCAATGCCGCGCCGCGTTTTGAGCAGATTAAACGCGCGCACCAAGTTCACGATATTTTTCTTGGCTTCCAAGCGGCCGATGCACAAAAAATACGGCTTGGGCACTTGGTAGCGCCTGAGTTTGTCCTCTATCTCAAACTTGTCTGCAATCGGGCGATACACATCATGGTCAACTCCATTGTAGGTGATGGCAATACGAGAAGGATCAATCCCATAGGCCTGGGAGATTTCGCGGCCGGAAAACTCTGAGACTGTGATGATCCTGGCCGCGCGCTTGGCAATATCCTTGGTGCTCCATTCATGGAAAGCCTTGTCGCGCGGTTTGTACAGCGCTGGAAATTTATGGAAACCAATGTCATGGACAGTGACCACGGATTTTTTCGGACACACACGCGGCAGAACATGGGCTGGCACGAAAAATACTTCAGTCGGCCTGCGCCACAGTTCCCACGAGAGCCTGACCTGGGTCCAGCCCTTGCCTATTGGCCAGTGCGCGCGCACCTCATACCAAGCCTCAGGCAATTTTTCCAAGCCGTTTTTGAGCATTTCATTGGTATACAAAACCCAAGAATTGCCATCTCCTGGCGTAATCTTTTTCAGTTCCTGGATCAAATGCCAAGAATACCATTCCACCCCGGTCTTATTGCTTTTGTTGGCGCGCGAAGCATCAATGCCGATTAACATGTCAACATTATAACATACCCCCTCTATCCGTCCCTCTTTTTATCATGTTGCGGGACCGCCTTTCCCCCACCGCCGCAGGGGAAAGGCAGGAGTCGATATTAAAAAAGCTCATCAACTGATGAGCTCGAGACTAGGACTTGACCGAGATGTACCCGCGCGGCTTGAGCCAGCGCTCGGTAACGACAGCATGGTTGATGAGGCCGATGATGCCGCCGGCAAGCGCGCCAATGATGGCATGGTGTGCCATATAACCGATGGCAGCACCGAGCATGGCATCCACTCCGCAGATCAAGCGCTTCTCCGAATGGATGCGGATGAACATCTGCCAGGCAAAGCGTTTGCAAAAGCGGGCGAACCCACCCACGGCCCAGACAATCCACTTGCATGTCGCTTGTGCCGCGCCAGGCAGTTTGCGGGCAAACCAGACCAGCGCGCGCGGAATGTGCCAAAAGATCACGACCGGAGGGAAAGTGGCAATTGCGATTTTCCGTATATCAGGCAACTCACTGCCTTCCATAGGGTTAATCGTAAACGCGAGCAGAAAAATGACTGCTATGAGCAAAGCCAGAGAAACAGGAAAAAGGACGATAAGGGTTATGGCCTCTGTCCAAGAAAGATGTGGCGCTCTGTTTGCACCGAGCAAGAGAGTTTGGCCACATATCCAAGTGAAGAAGTTCCAAGTCAAAGCGCCCATCCAAAAGGCTTGGTCAAAAGCAAGTTTCGGCAGCCTCCATTTTGTTGCTGCGCGGAAAGCATGCGGCACAGCTTGGACCACAGCTTTCCACTCGTACGATAGGTAGCCGACGATTCCGCCGACCAGCAAACCCACCCACCAGAACCAGTGGCTGAGCTGGAGCGCGACAAGCGACCCGATCCCGGCGCCGAATGTACAAGCCAGAAACACCTTCCAAGACTCTTTCTGCATGGCGATCCTCCTTGAGTTGTAGGTACGAAATCAAGAGTATTAAGCTGGAAAATGCGAGGAATGTCAAGAATTCCCCAAAATGCTGCGTTTGTATGATTCCAAATTCTCAAGCGCAATGCCCGTGCCCTTGGCCACGCAATATTGGGGCTCATCAGCTACGAAGGCTGGGATGCCCGTGGCTTCGGAAATGATGCGATCTAAATTACGGAGTTGAGACGATCCGCCGGAAAGTACCACGCCCTTTTCCATGACATCAGCCGAAAGCTCTGGCGGCGTGTTGCGCAAAACTTCTTTCATGGTATCAATAATGCCCTGGAGCTCATGCTGGATCGCATCCGTAATATCATCGGAATTGATGCCGACCGTGCGCGGCAAACCAGTGATCATGTCGCGACCCTTCACATCCATTTCCAGTTTGTTCTCCAAATACAAGGCTGAGCCGATGCGGATCTTGGCATCTTCAGAGGTGCGTTCGCCAATGGCCAAACCATACTTGCGGCGCACATGCTCTTGGATGGCCAAGTCCATTTTGTTGCCTCCGATCCTCACAGAGGCTGAAGAGACAATGCCGCCCAAAGAAATCACAGCGATTTCCGATGTGCCGCCGCCAATATCAGTAATCATGTGGCCAGATGGCGACCCGATCGGGATATCAGCGCCAATAGCGGCCACGATCGGCTCTTTGATGATATAGGCTGCACGCGCTCCAGCCGCGATGGTCGCATCAATGACAGCGCGGCGTTCGGTTGATGTGATTCCGCCAGGCACTGCGACCATGACCTCGGGCCTGAAAAACCTGACACTGCCCAAAGCCTTGTTAAGAAAATACCTCAGCATGGCCTCGGTGGTGTGATAGTCAGCGATTACCCCGTCTTTGAGCGGGCGGCGTGCGACAATAGTGTCTGGAGTGCGCCCAAGCATGTCTTTTGCTTCCTTGCCCACGGCCAGCACACGCTTGTCAGCCAAAGACACGGCAACAACCGAGGGCTCGTTCATCACAATGCCCTTTTTCGGGATATAGACCAAAACAGTCGTTGTCCCCAGGTCAATCGCCACCTTTTTGCCAAACATAACGGCCTCATCTCACCATCTCGTTCAGTTAGTGGCAAGGGTATATTTATTCCCCCTTGATCCCCCTTTAGGTAAAGGGGGCTTTAGGTCAATCAAGTACGTTAAAGTCTCCCTTATGTAAGGGAGAATCGAAGAGGAATAAATCCAGGTATTTAAAAACCCCGCAGATGCGCAAATCCAAGTTTCGGATTTTGCATCAAACGGGGGTGAGATGTTGAGGACTACGAAAGAATCTCGCGGAAAGCCACGAACACCCAACGTAAATCCCAACCGTGCTCGAGATCGTGCAACCACAGCCCGTGTATGGTTCTGTCGTGGGGGTGGAAACATGGTGCGAGCAGACGGTCGGAATGCCAAAAAAGCAGAGTATCATCGCTAGGAATGGAAGCGAAGTAGCCATCGGGATTTGTTTCTGTAACCCAAGCAATGAAAGCCGCTGTATCACCGTCTGCTCCCAATGCCTTAAAATGCTTTCGGACCTCCCTAGTGGTAGCAAACCTCCCCGGCATCCAGATTAATACTTCGTAGCGCTTGCCACGAGCTTCGAGAATTCGGACGAGCTCGCCTTTGTCTGTTTGAACCACAAATTCAGTTGGCGCAAGATCGGGCATTATGATGACTGTATTGGAAACTGACTCGCGCTTCTCAGACACAGACTCCACATTCACAAGCACAATCTTCTTCTCTCCGGCGAGCACAGCGTCAACTGCGGCTTCGCCTCCGATCATATTGAAGATTGCTTCTGCCTGACCAAACGAATACTTACCATACTTCATGGGACTCTCCTTTTGGGCTGAAAGCCCAGCAGGTCTTTACCCCTGCCCGGGGTCCAGGGCCCTCTACATATGTAAAGAACAAGGTTTGTATAGCAAAAAAAGGGCGGGGTGTCAAGTGTAGCTATACCCCCGAAAACCCCGCAAGCCCCTTTCTCAAGGGGCAGCGTACTTGTACGTTAAAATCTCCTTGGGAAAGGAGAAGCGAAGAGGTTTTCCGTTTTCTAATACTGCACCTCAAACACCCTATCCTCCAAGGTATCGATCCTGTATTCGTACATGTTATCTCCCCACTTGGCCTCTGCTTCGGCTGGGTCTGCTTTTTTGACTGTTGTGGGCAAAATTATTTTGACGTCAATCTGGGTATTGTCTGCCCCTGGTTGCTTGGGCCAATCCAGACGGTATTTTCCGCTTGAGACATCGATCGGCGGGAGTTGATAAGTAAAAGAGAGTTGGCCGCTCTTGCCTGGCTCAATGGCCCAAAAAGCACCGTAAACTGTTTTGCCCAACTCTTTCATGACATCTACTTTGCCTGCAACAAAATTACCGCCCGTATTGTGCAGATCATCGGCCATGGCGCCTTTGGCTGAAATAAAAGTACTGCCATCAGGCACATAAATGCGCGTGTAACTGCGATAGCGCGAGTATCTCCAACTGGTTTGCTTGTTTGTATTTTTATAATTCAGCGTGACTGTTGCGACTGGCTTTTGCGGATCGCGCGCATCCAAAACATATGAGACTGACTTTTGCATTACGCCGTCTGTCTTGAGTGCTGCCAGGTTCGCGTCCACCACCCACAAGAAATCTCCAAGCGTGGGCTTAGCTCGTCCGCTCCAGCCATATTGATCCAATTTTTTCTCAACATCCGGGTTGCGCGAGTAAATCAAGATCTGCTTGCGGTTCAAGGCCGTGGTGACAAGGTCCAACAGCTCTGGCCAGCGTGACTTGGGCAGATTTTGGATTTTCGCCATTATGGCCTGGCCCACCTCGCCCATGAGCGCCTTCCTATCTTCGACTGAAATGCCTTGCTGGCCAAAACCTATTTCGACCTGATACTGCAGAGTGTCAAAAAAATTCTGTGCATTATATTCTTGGCCTTGGACATTCACCGGCCCGGTTATCTTGAGCAAAGATTCGAAAAACGCTGGTTCAAAAGCCACATAAACAGTCGGCTCAGAAATCTTGTTTCCAGCCAGAATGTTTTCCCTGGTATAAAAATCCAAAACGCGGTCTGCTGACGTCGGAAAATCAGGCGACCAATTCGCATCGCGCATGAACCAAATTTTAGCTTTCAGATAATCCTGCAGAGGCTTGGGCGGGTCCTCTTTCCAGGTGGCGCTGACCGGGTTGTCCACGTTGTACACGTCTGAAAAAACCATGTTCGTGATATCTCCGCCTGCGATCTTGGCCGTGAACAAGCTTCCGATAAAACCGCCGGAAGGCCGGATCTCGTCCGCATTCTGCAAAGCCACGAGATAATCCTGCGCATCCGGATAGCCGACCAAAGGCACCATGACATCGATCAATGGCACAGCCTGGGTCAAAGATCTCTGCATCACGGGCAAGGCATCAGCCAATGGCTTCAAGGCTTGTTTGATGGGCCCGGCGATTTGGTTCTGCGGCAAAGCATTCCACAGCCTGTATGCCATGTCCATCTTATCCCTAGCGATCCTGATGTCAGGCAATGAATTGTACAGAACCCGTAGCAAGCTTAATTTATTTTCCGGAGTCAGATCCTTCAACCTGTCGCCAGGAGAAATCGGCACGCCCAGGCTATTGACTGCCTGCTGGCCAGTTGAGGCCGCATCAAAAATCGCAGACGCAACTTTAAGCAAATCATCCATGGAATCCATGGAATCCGCGCTCACCACCGAGGCATCCTGCAGAATGCGCAGCTGGGAGCCTATGTACGGGACATCGCGCCAAAAACCAATGCCATTGAGCGCAACCTCCATTTTATTGAGTTCAAGTTTTGCCTTGGCCGAATATGCTTGGGCAGTGGCCATGTCCCCAGCCAGCAAAGCCGTCTGCATGTTAGAAAGCGCGACTCGGGCATTGTTGGCTGCTAAGCCAGCTTTAGCTAAGGCTATTCCCGGAGGCACAGTGATGATCCCTAATATAATCACCAAAACAGCTGCCACGCCCCAAAGCCAGCGCTTCTTCTTTCTTGTGACTTGTGACTTGTGACTTGTGACGTCTGAGGTATTGTTCGGCGGATTTGATGTAGTTGGCGAGTCGCGAAAAGCTTCCGCTTTGTGTGGCGGTTCGAGCTCGGGCACTCCCGGGCAAGTCAAAAAATTTGGATGCTCTTTCATTAATCGATCGGACGGACGTGGGAATGCGGGTTTTTGGTCCCGCGGTACTTCCAGAAATAGTATACCGCACTTAAGATGTGCGCGCGCGCCGGCTTGTGGGTAATAAGGTGCCAAGGCCAATCAATGGCGCTTTCCCTTTGATGGTAGTGGACGAGTTTGGCAGAGGGCACATGCACCACTCGCCAGTTGTAAACCCAGGATCTGCGGCAAATATCCAGCTCTTCCATGTACATGAAATACTTTTCATCGAACATTCCGACCTCTTCCAAGGCTTTGCGCCTGATCATGATGGCCGAACCCATCATAGCATCCACTTCCAAAGGCTTTTGCTCAGTCAAAACATCGCGCATGAAATAATGATGCAAATATCTTTTGCCAGCTGATGTCTTGCCCAGGATAGTGCGGCGGTAAAACGGCATCATGACTGTCGGGAATCTGTAGCATGATTCTTGGCGCGTGCTATCCGGGTTATACAAGGCCGGGCTAGCCATGCCCACGTCTGGATGCGCATCCATGAATTCAACCAGTTTCTCTATCTCACCCGGAAAAATCGTCAGATCCGGATTGACCAGCATCACATACTCTCCCCTAGCCTGCCTTAAAGCCAGGTTGTTGCCTGCCCCAAAACCGAATTTCCCCGTTAAATCAATCCCCTTAACCAAGGGGACCCTTCATTTAACAATCGTCACCGTCCCACCCCCGCCGCC
>CAZPAP010000010.1:0-13149 GCA_964584725.1 uncultured Gammaproteobacteria bacterium | reverse complement strand
TGACCCAGGGGAACCTGTCTTTGACCATCTTGCCCGTGCCATCGCCGGCCGCATTATCCACCAAAAAATATTCAAAAGAAAAATCAAACTTAGCGGCCTCAGCGCCTTTGAGCAGCATACGGATAAGGCCCGGAGTGCGATAGCAAACCGTAACAAAAGAAACTTTAGGATCAGGACCCCGCAACGGCTGTTGCGGGACTGAATTTTGGTTTATTTCGTTCATACGAACCAAGGCCGGATTTTCTGCGCCCCCTCAGTACAGATAGCCTTCAATTCTTTACGCTTTTTGATCATTTTCGGCAAACCTGCCAAAGCCGCTCCATAACCCTTGAGCGATGACCATGAAAACAGCGCGGCCAGCATCTTACCTATTTCATACGGTAAAATCCAGAGCCCATGCCATAAAAGGTCGGAAAAAGCTAGGTTCTTAGCCAAAATCCAGGTGTGATTACGGGTCGAAAGATAGGTCACGAAGGCTGGTTGCCTAAAGCGCCTGAGCCAAACCGTAAATATATTGGATTTTGGGCTAGAAGGCACCCGGCGGTGGTGCCAGGCGACTGCTTTTGGCACTAAAGCGGATTTCATGCCCATGCGGCGCATGCGCCAAGCCACATCAACGTCTTCTTTATATGAATGGAAATCTTCGTCAAAAAACTGGCCGTTGAGGCTGGCGCGCACCACAGCTGAAGCGCGGTAAAAAGCGCAGGCGCCGGTCGGACCGAAAATTTCAGTCTCATGGTCATACTGGCCCTCGTCCATTTGTCCGGCTTTGTCATCATAAGCACGGCGCGCTTTTGTCATGTGTATGCCCAGCGAATCAATGACCTTTGTTTTTTCCGTTTCTGCCCTGTCGCCGATGCCCGGGCGCAAATGCGCCTTCAGCAGTTTAGGCATGGCGCTGTCAATTTCCAAATGATTGTCCATGAAGTTGGCTAATTCAAACAAACAGTTCTGGTCCAGCACAATATCCGGATTACAGATCAATATATATGCGCGCGACAAATCCGAATCCTGCCAGCCCGAAAGAGCGAGTTGGATGGCCTGATTGTGAGCGCGCGTAAAACCATAATTGCGCATGTTGCGCAAAACAGTCGTGCCCGGGTATTCGCTCGTCAGCCATTGCGCTACGCCATCAGTCGATGCATTGTCCACCAAAATTATCCTATGCTGTTCGTTCTGCGCTTCAAGACTTTCGAACAAAGCCGGCAAATAAGCCATGGAGTTCCAGGCTACTATGTTCACGGAAAGTCTTGGCTGATCCATATCATTACCGAGATTCGAGATGCGAGCTACGAGCTACGTCTTGTTTCTGTACGCGTTTGGGCGAAACGTTGAAACCAAGCCGGCCAATGCCCAACATCATTCTTGTCTGGGCATCAATGGCTGGGAATGCGCCGAACAGCACGAATGTCACAGGCAGCAAAAGCCACTGCAGGAATACGACCACTGGCGTCTGCCATCTGGAAATATGCTCTGGCCTGGGCGGGAGCAAAATTGCGGACAAAATAGCTGAAGCGAACAAGCCGATCATGGCAAAGCGCATGAGCCATTCCAAAGTGAACGGCGTATTCTGAAAAATCGCGTATGAACGGAACGGCTCAGGTGCAACCCAGAACGGCAGCCTGCCCAACAGAAAGATGAGCAATGGCACAGTGGCCCAGGTGTACATGCCCTCAACTTGCTTGAGCATGAACCTGAGTTTGACCATGAACGGCATGGCTTTATCGCGCGCGAACTCCTGTGCCATATATGGAAAGTTTTCCACGCCCCAGGCCCAGCGCCGCATCTGTTTATACAAAGCTATCAAAGCTTGGCTGTATGAACCGGACATGACCGTATCCATGGAAACCGGCAAATAGATCGGTGTAACGCGGTAGTGGCCGTGATAATGCACCAAGCCTTTAAGAAAAATCCTGGAGTCCTCGCTTACGATGTCATTCGGATGGAAACCGACATCCACCAGCATGCGCAGAGTCATGCTGTGGGACGAGAAAGTAACCATGCCCTCGGACCGGACCAGTTCGGTCATGAGCCAAAATGTAGTGCCGAACATGCAGACGCGCACCACGGCCGGCGATTCCCATAGATTGTTATTGTACAGAACAACCGGCTGATAAGAGCTCCGATGCGGTTCGGGTACGGTCAAGAATTTGTAGGCAACGCAAGCAAAGTATTGGCGATGCGCAACAGTGTCGACGTCAAAAGCGGTTACGATCACATCATCGATTTCAATGCCCATGGCCTGGATCTTTTCCAATGCGATCCGCCCCATCCAATGCATGTTCGAACCTTTGCCTGGAATCTCGCCAGGCAGATCCCTAGGATGCAAAGACGTCAGAAGGGCTGCGAACTTATCGCCATACTCCTTGATGATGATTTTTGATTTTTCCTCAAAACTCTCTTTGGCCCTTTCTTCGCCTCCCAGCATCACGATCATCCTATCTTTCGGATAGTTGGATTTGAGCAGTGAATCAAGGCAGTCGCGGATTACGATCAAATCTTCCTTGACGGTCGGCAACATTATCAAATGATAGACTTTGTCGAACCTGGGCAAGGCGCTGGCGTCTTTGAGCCAGTCGCGCTTTGAATCGCGGCGATATGAATACCAAGCCACGACAACAAAAGGGATGTAATAGATAACGCGGAACAGCCAATACAGATCGTACACGATCACGAAGTACACGATCCAAAGCGGCTGAAGAAAAGACAAAACCACCATGCCGATGATGGTGGTCCAGACAAGGGCGCCTGGAATGATTTCGAAAAATCTTTTTTCCAATTGTGTTTTGTTCATATTCTATCCCCCACCTGTCATCCCGAGCGAAGTTAGACGAAGTCGAGGGATCTGGGCCGTTCTATTATGCAGATCGATCCAGATCTTTCGACTCCATTCACTGCGTTCATTGCGCTCAAGATGACATTAAATGGAAGTATGTGTCATTTAGTTTTTGATAGTGTGATATTCGGTTCGCAATCGTACTCAGGGGCCACGAAAGCCTGGGGCTTCATGCGCCTGAGGTCCGTAGCTGATATTTTACCCTGACTGGCAGGTAATGAATACAGCTTGAGCTTCAAAGCCCTGGCCAGCAGATTGGCGACCAACACTCCGGCGCGGATGCTCGAAAAAGAGCCTGGTCCTTTTACCACGCAGATGCCGTCGGCTTTTTTCAGTTGATCCAATTTTACGTGTTGGGTTATCTGATAGAAAAAGTTTCCGGTCCGGCCTTCATACTCCCAGACCTTCTCAGGGTCGCCGAGCCAGCCAAAAGAAAAATGACCGGCCTCATGCGTATCTATGAAGAACAATCTCATAGCGAGGCCTCTCCCCCTCTGCCCAACACATCTATCACGACATGTTGCGGGGCTGAAAGAACTCCTGTCAAAAACTTATCCGAAATCTCTTTGCGGTATTTGTATTCCTGGGGCGTCAGGCAAGTGAAATTGATTTCAAAGCCTAATTCGTTTTCTGACTTGCGCACCAATTGCTTAAGCTTGTCCGCATCCATGACACCGACGATGAACAGGTCCACGGCCGCGTTCTTCTGGCCGATGAAAGAGCCCATGAACGAAAGATACGAAACAGTGCCCAAGGCCACGATATCCTTGTCCAGCCTCTTCTCCATCAAAAAGTTAGCCTTGTTCATGAGCGACTGGATCTCGGGCAAAAGCGGGAATTTGGCATTTATCTGGTAGTACTTCCTTTTGAGGCCAGGCCTTTTGGTGGGCAATTCCTCGTTGCCAAAGCCCTCAATAATCAGGCCGAGGCGGGCCAGGTTGTCTATCTCGCGCCTAACAGCGTTTATCTGGGTATCAATGCGCCTGGTGAGCTCACGTATAAAAAACGCCTCTTCCTGGTGTTTAATGAACAAAGTAATGAGTTTTACCCGGGTCTTTGACCCAAAAAGGTGTTCAAGCATATTAACCCATATATCCTGCCCGTTAGTCGCCTACTTGACAAGACCATATCATAACGCGAGCATCTACGCGTAAGATGTGGACTGGAGGGATACATTTGCGTATACTTTTATCAAATAAACCCCATGTCAGAGACATTTTTCAGGTTATCAGATATCGAATTCGGAAACAGCCCTTCCAACGACAAGATCGTGGGCATATTTCGCTTCGATCAGTCTAAAAACCTTAGGCAGGGCCCCTGCCAGATAGTTATCGCGGAGATCAACTCTTCGCTGTATGCATACGAGCAGCTGCTCGATGTGATAAACGCGGCTGTGGACCAATCGCGCGCTTTGCTGGCCGGCATGACCATGGACCCGTTTGCCAGGTTCGAGAAAATCGTGCAAAAGGTCAACGAGGCCATAACCGACTTCCAGGACAAAGAGCCGACCCCGATTAATTGGGGGAAAGTGAATATTTTCATAATAGAGTGCCACAAAGACCAGCTGTGCATTACGGGCCGCGGCCACTTGTCCAACATGTTTCTGCAGAAGGCCGATAATAATGATTTCAAAGTTTTTGATTTGTGCGGCTCTTTGGAGCAGCCTGTGACAGTCGATCCGCAAAAGGTTTTTTGCTCCCTCATCTGCGGAGACATGAAAGCCGGGGACATCTTCTTTATCGGCACGACGAATTTCGACCGCTTCAAGCAAGAGCTCCAGATCAAACAGAAACTTTCCGAACTGCCTTCCGTGTCTGCGGCCGTGGAAATCAAACATGCGCTTGAGGCCTCGGCCGTGCCTGATGATTTTGCGGCAGCCATTGTCTCATGCCATTCGGAAGACAAAACCTCAGCGCCGATCGTGGAGAAGAAAATGGGTGGTATGGAATCCATGCGCAATCTGCATGAGAATGAACAAAAAACCAATACAACGCTGGCGCCAGTGATCAATCCTGTGAAGCTTTTGAAGAACGACTCGTCCATGTCAGCTGAATCGGATTTGCCCATGCCAGTCTCCCCGCTCAACAGCCTCTTGGACAAGATCAAAGGCTTTGGGAAACACCGGGCTAACCAGGCTCCAGGCAATCAGACTATGCTCAGGAGCTTGAACGCCGGCCATGGCACATACTTGGACAAGGGCAAGAAAAAATATATCATCATCGGGATCTCTGCCTTGGCCATCATCATAATCGGATACGCAGTCTGGAAGCACAATCAGACAGCTGCTGCCCAACAAGCGATTTGGGACTCCTCATACAACCAAGCCGTGGATTACAGGAACCAAGCAGAAAGCTCTTTGGTCTATGCCAAGGATTCGCAGACCAGGACAGAAATAGACATGAGCGAAAAAATCTTGACTGGTTTGGATACTTCTACGGCCGATCGCAAAGCCCGCGCCCAAAAACTTGAGGCTGAAATAGCGCAGATCAAGGAAAAACTCCGCAAGCTCGTGCCGTTGACTGGAGTGACCGAGCTTTATTCTTTGCCTGTCACTTCACCGGACAATACCTTGGCCGCGCCGATCATGACCGAGAAATACGCTTATGTGGCCGACAACCAGCTGAAACAGATATTGAAGATAGATTTAGCCACAAAGGAAACGAAAAAGATCGCCTACCCGAGCAAGCTGGGTGACATGAAGTTCGGCTCGCTTGGCGACCAATCAATCGTGTTCATGGATAGCAAAGGCCAGCTCATGGCCTTGGCTTTGGCCAATGACCAGGCCAGTGAACTGAATAAGCTGAGCCAGACTTCTTCCACCTCTGACTTGGTGCTGTACAACAAACGAGCCTATGTCTTGGATGGCCAAGGCGGCAAGATCTTGCGCTACACCAAAACTGACGCAGGCTTTGGCAGTGCCTCGCGTTACATCCAGGATCCAAGCATTGACTTGGTCGGCGCAGTCGGCTTGGCCATTGACAGCAATGTGTATGCAGCCAAATCAAACGGACAGATCCTGAAGTTCCTTTCGGGCAAGCAAGAGACTTTCAGCCCAATCACGATTGATCCGCCGCTGTCTTCTGTCAGCTCCATATGGACTGATTTGGATGACCCTCGCATCATGGTGACTGACCCGGCCGAAAAACGCATTGTCATTTTTGACAAGAACGGCCTGCTTACAGCCCAGCTCACATCCAATGAATTCGGGGTGCTCAAGGACATAAAATCCCGCACCAATTCCAAACAGGCAGTCGTCTTGAGCGGAAACAGATTGTTGCTGGTACCGCTACCGTAACGGTCAATACATAGCGATCAAAAAGGGCGCCCACGAGGGGCGCCCTTACTGTGACCTGGCGTTTTTGGTTACTTTAGTGTTGCTTTTCCGCCAGCCTCTTCGATCTTTTTCTTGATCTCTTCAGCTTCGGCCTTAGAAGCCTTTTCCTTGATTACCTTTGGTGCGCCGTCAACGATGTCCTTAGCCTCCTTGAGGCCCAGGGCTGTGACTTCGCGTACAACCTTGATCACGCCGATCTTGTTGCCGCCGGCTTCTGTGAGCTCGACGTCAAATTCGGTCTTTTCCTCGGCTGCAGCTGCGCCCGGGGCGGCCATGGCCATCACCGGAGCTGAAGCGCTCACGCCGAATTTCTCTTCCAAGACTTTCACGAGCTCGGAAAGATCCAGCACGGAAAGTTTTTCGATCTGGTCGACTAATGCCTTGAACTTTTCAGGCACTTCAACCACTTTCTGTTCGTCTGACATAGTTTTGTTACGAATCAAGAACAAAGACGAAAGAATAAAGAAGTTTCTTTAGTCTTTTTTCTTTCTTCTTTTTTCAAATTATTAATTGTTAATTAGGCAGCTACTTCGCGTTGTTTGCGTATCGCATCCAAGGCGCGGGCAAAGGCCGAAATCGGACCATTGATCGTACCAACGAACATGCCATACAACTGAGTGCGGGTCGGAAGTTTGGACAAAGCGATCACATGTTCTTTCGTGACGACTTTCTTGTCCATGATTCCGCCGACCAATTTGATGGGCGTGCCTTTGGTCATGTCGCCCAAGAGCTTAGCTGGAGCCACTTCGTCGTCTGCGCTGAAGGCAATGCCCAACATGCCGGGCATTTCCTTGGCATTGAGCTCAATGCCGGCTTCCTTGGCTGCCAAATTGATCAAAGTCTTTTTGGCTACCATGTAATCCAACTTTTGCTCGTATGCTTTTTTGCGCAGCTCATCTGCCTTTGGAACAGTCAACCCTTGGTAATCAGCGAAAACCGCTGAAGTGCTCTCTTTAAAAAGCTTGGTCAACTTCTCCAAAGTCAGTGCCTTTTGCTGTTTTGATTTAGCCATATCTTTAATATAGATGAATGTCGAATATCCGCTTCGCTGAATATGGAATATCGCGATTGTTTTACGACATTCTATATTCGAAATTCGATATTCGAGGTTAGTTCGACCTTTAGGTAACCCTCCTTCGCCGACCAGACTTCGCACAAGGCTTCGTCCGGTTCGGCTACGGCGGGTTTCGCTTTCGCGAAATAAAACACCCACATCATCCTGTGGGTTTGCAAAGACCGAATATAATTCAGGTCTTTATCCTCAGTAGGGGTCGAGCTAGGCTCGTTTGATCCTGTTTTTAGGTCAGGACCCTGCTTTCTCAGGATGAGAGTGTTGGCTGTATATTAGTGGATTACCCAAAAATTGTCAAGGCTAGGTCTACGAATTCGTATATTCGTGACAAATTCGTAATTCGTATGAGTGTAGCGAAAAAAAGACCGCCTCGACACGCCGGGTAATACCCATTGTGCCGAAGCGGCTAGTAGCTACCTTTCGCGAACGTCAGAACCTGCGCCGTGGGCATATCGTACAAGATCTCTTGCCCAACGCTCTGTCAGATCGAGTTCGTTCTTCTCCAGTAACGCGAAGACGAAGTCGCGGCACGAGGCTGGCGTTGTTTCTGTCTCGAACCAAGTGAAACGTTCAAGACCCTTGAACATGAGGAGAGCGGCCTCGAGCTCGTTTGTCCGGAGCTCTTTGAGTGCGTCGTCAGACATCTTGCGCGGGTCCATCGTTCGAAGGATCGTTGTGTTCCTCCCGATTATCCGAAGCGATGCTACAGAACAATCAGTGATCTTGGTGATCCGCCCGTTCAACCTCTCGTTCGATTCACGGAGCGAATCAGAAGCTTCTCGTTCGATCGACAGCAACTTCTCTGCGCGTTCAAGTTGCTCCTTGAGACTTGCAATCTCTTTCGCTGACGAAGCGCGCAACTGGGTCAGTTCGTAGTTCACAGAAGCGACAGCTTCTCTGCGCTTTGTTTTCTCATGTTCAAGGTCTTTGTGAGCGAATTCGAGATCATCGCTCAACTTGCGGTTCTTCCAGAACGAGAACATGCCAAGTAGACCCATGACCAAAATCGAGTACAAAGTGACCTTGTACACTGGGGCCTCGTTGCCTGCCGTCAGCAAATACATGCTGATGTCGCTGAGCACACTGAGTAGTACAAACACGATCACTCCAATCCTGAGACTCCACTTATTCATGACGTCCTCCCTTTCAATGGCGCGCTCCCAAGGGGAACCCCGCCAGCGAAACCGCGCTCCGGCAACATCATCATCCAGTCCAAAGCATGATTGCCTTGGAGTAAACGAGTGTCCCGCGAACGTCGGGTGAAGGCCCAAACTGGCTAAAGCTAGCCGAATTCAAGTCTTCACCCGAAAGACTTTAGAATGAACGATGAGTAAATATAGCATAAATTAGCCATTTTGTCAATCCACTACCACACTTGCCCCAATCCATCTTTGGCAGGATAATATCAGTTATGGAAGCTCATTTCTTACACAGCCCATCTGCAGAATTGCGCATACTGGACGAGGGCGGCATTCGTCGTATTTTTATAAAAGGCAAAGCTTATAGCCATGGCAAACTCAAGCCGATTTTGGAAACAGTTGATACTTTGCTCAAGCTTGAGACCATCCAGAAGATGGTTGAGCTTAAAGGCGACTGGTGGTTAGATGAATTGGAAAGGCGTCAGGATGCGAATTATGTGCGTCGCCGGCTAGTCACGCTCATCAATCGTTTCGGGGATGTGCAAGGCGCCAGGATTTTGGATATAGGCTCAGGCTCAGGCTCTTCGTCTTTGATCTTTGCAGACCTCGGGGCATCGCTCGTACAAGGCGTGGAACCGAATCCGGATTTCGTGCGCCTGGCCAAAATGCGCGCGCACGACGAAGGCTCGGAAGATCGCGTATTGTTTTCAGTGATCCAAAAAACTTCAGAGCTGCCTTTTGAAGACGCTCGTTTTGACATCGTGAGCCTGAACGCGGTCATTGAGCACATCAAGCCCGAAGAAAGATCTGCCATAATCAAAGAGGCTTTTCGCGTGCTCAAGCCCGGAGGCCTGCTAGTCATCACTGAGACGCCGAACCGCGCTTTTCCGTACGACGGACATACGACAGGGCTGCCCTTGATTCCCTGGCTGCCGCTCAATACGTCGATTTCGATTGCAAGAAAGCTTTCCCGCCACGTGCCGAAAAACCAGACGCGCGAACAATATATTTCTCAAGGCATCGTGGGCGGCTCTTATTGGCAGATCAAGAACGCGCTCCCAAATGCTGTTTGCCAGAACCTCAAAGGCGGAGACGCCAAATGGAAGTGCACCTTGCAACGCTCGTCTTTCTTGACCTGCAAAATCCTCAGCGTTCTTGAATGGCTGATCAACAGGCTCAAACTCCCATTGGACGCTTTCATGCCCATGCTGGATTTGGTGTTTAAGAAAACGTGAGCATGCTTGGACTCAAACGAGGAACTGTCAGGCTATGCGAGCATCATGACGAATGGGCTAAGCTTTATGAACAAGAAAGGCAATTGTTAAAAGATACTTTTGGAGATCGCCTTATCGCAATTGAGCATATCGGCAGCACGGCCATACCCGGCGTCCTCGCCAAACCGATTATCGGCATAAATGCTGCAATTCTCTCGCTTGACAAGAAGGCGGTTGATGAATTTATTGAACCTCTTCAAAAACTTGGATATGCAAAAATGCACGAGTACCCAAACCGCATATTTTTTGTCAAAGGGCCAGAAGAAAAGCGCACGCATCACCTCAATTTAGTCGAAGCTGACAGTCAAACCGGTTGGCATGATCCTATCTTGTTCCGTGACTATATGAATTGCAACCAATCCGCCCGCGATGAGTATTCCCAGCTAAAAATCAAACTCGCCAAGCAATTTGCAGAAGATCGAGAATCATATACCAAAGGGAAAGAACAATTTATTTTTGAAAAAATACAAGAAGCACGAAAATTAAAATTTAAAAAATTAACTTCAGCGACCAATTAAAGATTTTTTACCTAGATAATCAAACTTTGTTTTCCGCATTCCGTCGACAAAGTGGTTCGTAAAGCTCTAAAATCATTTCTCTGTTCGCTTCGAGATGATCACAATCTGGAATATCTAAAAACTCTTCAAGCGTAACCCATTTATATCCATCGTTTTCCTCAGGATCTAAGACAACATCATCTGATTTCGCTTCAGACCGATAGACTATAAGAAATGTCTGTTGAACCGTGTCAGGCAAATTCCAATGATGCGTATGAATCCCCAATAATTCGGGCTTTTGTATTTTTAAACCCGTTTCTTCAAGAACCTCGCGCTGAACCGCAACTAGTGGCGACTCGTTGATGTCTATTTTCCCTCCTGGCAGTTCCCACTTATGATGCCAAATGGGGGTGTCGTCCACCCTCTGCAAAATTAAAAATTTTCCATCTTTTTCTACAATACCAAGCACTACTGCGAGTTGTTTGTGATTTTGCATGAATTAATATTAATACCAGCCAAAATCTTTGGCAAATGCTCTTTAGCGCCTGTATTTGGTGGATTACTCAGTGAAAATCGCACTCGTGACCCAGGAAACAATCCAGAAGACTAAGGCGCCCCAGAAGGCTGGCCAAAAACCCTGGACATTGAAGCCTTTGACGATGGATGAGGCTAGCCAGAACATCAAGGCATTGATCACAAGCGTAAACAAGCCCAAAGTCAGAATGTTGATGGGCAAGGTCAGGAGCAGAATAATCGGACGGATCAAAGCATTGATCAAGCCAATGACCAAGGCTGCGATAAGGGCTGCCCAAATGCTTTGCACATTTACCCCAGGCACGAGGTAGGCCGCGGCCATGACCGCAAGCGCATTCAATAACCAACGGACTAATATCATAATTAACAATTAATAATTAGACGATAGCTTTTAGACGATAGACAATAGCTTGATTAAGAGGACTCTAATGTCCCCGTAGAAGAATGTTTCTTCTGTATCAAAGTAATTTTATTCTCAGCGTTTTCCAAACGCGCGCGCAAAACTTCGGCCAATTCCATTGCGCGTTCGTATTTTTCCAAGCCTTGATCTAAATCCGTTTGTCCGCTCTCAAACCATTCCGTGATTTTTTCCAGTTCTTCAAAAGCCTTGCTCACGTCGAGTTTTGACTTCTGGATTTTTTTGTCGGGCATAGTATTTGTGTCATCTTGAGCGAAATGAGTTTGACGAATGAAGTCGAAAGATCTGGCTTGATCTGTAACGCAGAACGGTCCAGATCCTTCGACTCCGTCCAACTCCGCTCAGGATGACAATTAAAGTAATTTCTGCTGTTTAATTGCGCCTTTGATTGATTTGACTGCCATGGTCCCCTCCCCGTCTTTTAGCACGGCTGTCAGTTCCATTCCAACAGACAAATTGGCTACTGTAGTGATGGCACGCCCCCTTGCGTCGCGAAGCATGGAATACCCGCGGGCAAGCACGCCCTTGGGATCTAGCGACGCAAGGAGACGAACATCTGAACGGTATCTGTCTTGGAGCGCCCGCATCCATTGTCTCACATTGGAATTACAAACGGAAGTCAGTGCATCCAGATTTTTCTTTTGTTGAGCGATCCAGGCGGCTGGCGCACGCAAAGCCCTGGCCATGATCTGTTTGCGCATTTCAATCGAACTCAACAATCCACTTTCGATATTTTCTGTTTGATAAGCCAAATGGCGCAGGATGTCGTTCCTGTCCGGCACCATGCGGCGCGCGCAATCAGTCGGCGTTGACCCGCGCACATCAGCTGCCTCCTCAGCCAAGGTCAGGTCGCGCTCATGGCCAATGCCGACCAAGGTCGGGATTTTTGAGGCGTGGATGGCGCGCACGACTTGCTCGTCATTGAAGGCCATCAGTTCCTCAAGCGATCCGCCGCCGCGAGTGAGGACCAAGACGTCATATGGTCTGTCATTGCGAGGAGTCCGCGACGCGGCAATCTCATCGGTATGATTGGCTTGTGCTATTGCCTTAACCACTTCCTCGGCCGCGCCAGCGCCTTGCACTTTCACATGATACAGATCGATTTCCAAGCCGCGCCACCTCTCGCCAACGATGCGCACGAAATCACCATAAGCCGCGCTTTCTTTGGACGCGATCAAGGCAATGCGCTCTGGAAACTTCGGCAATTCCCTTTTGCGCGACGGCTCAAACAAGCCCTCTTTCTCCAGCCTTGCGCGCAAAGCCGCTAAAGCCTTGGCCAGTGCTCCGTCGCCGACCAGCTCGATTTTGCTGGCAGTCAAAGAAAACTTCCCGAATTTAGGATAAATCCTGGGCATGCCATAGACCCTGATTTTCATGCCGTCTTCAACCGGGGTCTGGAGTTGCCAAACAGACATGAAGACCCCCACCAACCCGTCTTTGTCCTTCAAATCAAAATTGACCCACTGGCCTTGCGAGACGCGGAAGCTTGAGACTTCGCCCTCCACGCACAAATCCTCAGGGTGCCAGCACTTGGCCAGCACGCTGTTAACATGGGCAATAAAGTCCGTGACTGAAAAGACGGTCATACCAAGATACTATAAACCCTGTCCCGAGCGCAGTCGAGGGATAGAAACTGGAAACTAGAAAGAGTGAGTAGGTGATGACTATATTCGTAATTCGTATATTCGTTGAGCCAATTCGTAATTCGTAAGAGCGCAGCGACAAAAAAGACCGGTGAATTCCGGTCATAGCAGGGGCTGGTATGCGATATCTACTGTCCAGTTAGTCAAAGCATCGATTTCCTGCGGCTTCAGACAACATTCTCCATGGCAGCATTCAGCGCATGCGCCGCAGTTATCGCACTTCTCAGCGCTCATGATGCGGGCTTTGCAGCGTGGACACGTTGCATCAGGCTTGGGTTCCATAAAACACCTCCAAGGTTCATGCCTGGAAAGTAGCACTAAATAATAATTTTGTCCAGGGCTATAGGGCAAACCGCTCAAAATGGATGCGGCTTGGAGAGACTCCGGGCTTGGTTAATGTTT
>CAZPAP010000009.1:0-25877 GCA_964584725.1 uncultured Gammaproteobacteria bacterium | reverse complement strand
TACGAACCTTTTTTGGCCGGGGCTTTGACCTTAAAGCCGATCAAATCCAAGCGCCCAGGCTCAGTCACAGTCGAGCCAAGCGTGGCCTGGTCTGAAGCTGGCCATGAATCATGTTTGACTCCAGACAAGCTTGTACCCAAATTCGGTGCGATTTCCTTTAGGCGAATCGCATATTTATTCCAGATGGCCGTGCCCACATTCTTGATGCCATATTGGAGATCCAAAGTCGCATTACCCGAAACCTCAAATGGTCCGCGCGGCTTAAGCAAAAGCAGAGCAGCGTACACTAATGAAGATTGACCGCTGCTGTTCGGGTTCACCACGTAATTATCCGGCGTGAGGACTTTGATGGGCAGGGTGTAGGATCCGCCGATAATTTTGATATTCCCGGTCCGCAATTCAAAAGCCTCGTTATAACTGCCAGGCACTTGAGGCCCACGGAGTTGATATGCGAGATCAACTGTCTGGCCAGGCAAAACTTTCTGCGCATATGTCGCAACCTGGTTGGTCGAGGTCCACGAAGTGTCTTTGAAAGTTCCGCTTGGCGAATACAGAACCAGCGGGGCTGAACTTGAATTGAGCCAGGCAGCCGTGCCAGTATTTTTGACTTTTACTTTCAAGGAAAGATGGCCATCCGGATCGGTTTGCCATTCTAATCCGCCTTTATCCAATATCTCAGCCTTATAGCCCTGATCAGTGATCACGGTGACTGGCGTAGGTGCGGGTGCGGCAGCAGAAGCAGGAGCTGTGACCTTGAACGTGATTTGGACAACGGTTTTTTGCTGCCACACTTTGCCATCGCCCAGCAAAAACATCTCTACATACGTTCCTGGCGTTGAAGGCGCTTTGACCTTGAAGGTCGCCGTAGCTGTTGCGCCTGGTTTGACTGATGTTTGCGTAATTGTGGCCGGCAAATCATTCTTCAGCCAAGTTGAATACTTCAGGACACTGGATGATCCATACAAATACAAAGATGTTTTTGTCGCCCCCCTATACCATGTGCTGGCTGTCTGATTTTTTATTGAAGCTGAAATGCTTTTTACTTCGCCTGGGGCCAGGTTCACTTGCGATTTCTGTACGATCGTTATTGCAGAAGCGCCTTTGGTCAAGACAAAAAAACAAACGATAACTAATCCGACTGTGCGGACAAAAAATCGTCTGGCTTCTTGGCCTTTAGCGAGGCATGAAATCATAGGATATTTATTTTTGTTTAGGACCGCCTCTTGCCCTTTCAGTATACCCCGAAATCAGCCTTTTTTATACTTCTTGTCCTGTTCAAGCCTTTTCTTATATTTGAGCGCATTCTCTGACTGCACTTTTTGGGCTAACTTGAGCCGTATGACCTCGTCTTTGTCTTGCTTAAGCCCTTGGGCGCGCAACATGGCCTGCTGCTGCCTGTAAGCCTCAGATGCTTTTTGCGCTGTTTGCTGTGATGCGTCTTTTGCCATAACACCAGACGATTATGCCATAATCGTCTGGAAACACCAAGATACAAGATACAAACACCAATTGGTCTTTTGGTGTTTGATGTTTACTTAGTATTATGCGACAATTCAGCGCATGAGTACTGCTCGATTGATTGCATGGAACACCGGCATCCAAGCCGTGGGAAAAATCATCTCAACCCTGTTTGGCGTGGCCATCATCTCGTTCATGACGAGATACCTTGGCACGGAAGGGTTTGGATTTTACTCAACAGCCAATGCTTTTTTCCAGATTTTCGTGATCACTTTGGATCTTGGCATCAATGTGATGATCGTGCAGATCTTGGGCGAGCACAAAGGCGACGAAAAATACGAAAACCGCGCAGTAAGCGCAACCATGACCTTGCGCATCCTGCTGTCTTTGATTTTTTTGACGGCCGCACCTTTGGCCGGGCTCCTCTTCCCCTATGATCCTGTGGTCAAAATCGCCATCTTTGCCATTTGGGGTTCGTTCTTTACTGCATCATTGAACCAAATCGTGATCGGCGTCCAGCAAAGGCACTTGAAGATGCACATGGTGGCCATCAGCGAAGTGGCTGGCCGTGCATTTTTGTTTTTGGGCATGCTCTTGGCCATGTATCTGGGCTGGGGTTTGATTCCGATCGTTATCATGGTCTCCATCGGCAGTGCCTTGAACCTGCTCATCAACTGGCTGGCAGCCCGGCGCTATGCATCCTTCAAATGGAACTGGGATCCGGAGTTCTGGAAAATGCTTATTGGCCGCTCCTGGCCCATTGGCGTGTCCATCATCTTCAACCTCGCGTATTTCAAGGCAGATACTTTCATTCTCTCGCTCGTGCGGCCTGCGGCTGAGGTCGGGATCTACAGTGCAGCCTATCGCGTGCTGGAGATATCGGTTACATTCCCGTTCATGCTGGCTGGCGTGATGCTGCCGCTCATGTCGCACGCCTGGGCAAACAAAGATTATGAACGGTTTACGCGCCTTATCCGCCAGTCTTTCAGTGCCATGATGGTTTTGGCCATTCCTTTGGCCGCGGGCACGATCGTAATGGGCGTGCCTCTCATGACACTTATATCCGGCCCTGCGTTTTTGGAGTCAGGCCAAGTCCTGAAAGTCTTGGCTTTGGCTACGGCTGTGATTTACATCGGCACCATCTCCTCGCATGTGGTTGTGGCCATTAATGCGCAGAAAAAAATGCTGCCAGTCTACATAATCGTCGCGATTTTGACTGTGCTCGGCTATGTCTTGCTCATTCCCATCTACGGCATGTGGGCCGCGGCCTGGCTTACGGTCGCCTCTGAAATCGCAGTTGCCGGTGCATCAACTTACTTTTGTCTCAAAGCCGCACCAAATGGTTTTTCCGTCCCAGTTGCACTCAAACTTTTGTTTGCCGCAGGCATGATGGCGCTCGCCATACTCCCCCTTAAAAACTTCTGGCTGCCAATTCCGATATTCACCGGCATCATCGTTTATTCCATCCTCGTGCTTTTGACTGGAGCGATCTCCAAAGACACGCTCAAAGAACTTTTTGCTATCAAGCGCGGCGGAGACGAGCCGATTGAGGATATTTGATTCATTCCTCTTCGCTTCTCCCTTAATAAGGGAGACTTTAACGTACAAAAACACCAGAGGCGGCTAGTTGGTTCCCCTCCTGTTTTGAATGCCTAAAAACTATAAAGATAAATGACGGTAAACTCAGGAGGGGTTAGGGGCGGTCTGATACCGAAACACTTCCGTGGCCTGGTATCGACCTCACCCAGACTCTCCTCAGCTGAGGAGAGGAACTAACTAGCAGCCTCTGGTATACAAAAAAGACAGCTTGTTGGGCTGTCGAGGGAAGTTGTAAGACAATCAAGGATTGCTGTTATTGTCTCCGCCCACTCCTGAACAGGTCGTATCCCGGGCCAGGAGTTTCCGAGCTTCATCGCGCTGTTTGTATTCGGGAACGTATGCCATTGAGGAACAGAGGTTGTCCAACCAGTTGATTACGGCAGCAGAAATAGTTTTGCCGTGACCGTACATCTCACAGTGCATCAAAAAACATTCTTGGGGCGGCTTGCCCCTGACCATTTGCCCTCCTTGACCATCTCCCTCAATCACTAGCTCTGCTGTAACGCAGTGTTGAAGTTGGTCTCGCTTCACCTGAGAGAGATCACCTATAGATTCGACCTCTTCGCTACCACCATAAGCAATGCGCAGTTCTACTCGAGCTTTTGTGCCCTGCATGACCCACCTCCTTTGCTCGTGAGGTTAGTTTGAAGCAAAGGATTTGTCAATCCAGGCAATGAGCACTAAAATGCTACTACATGAACTACCTACTCTTTGCCCTGCCCTTGATCTTGCCCACATATTTGATCCGCTTTCAGATTGGCCCGTTTCCCACCACTTTGCTGGAGATCCTGATCTGGGTATTTTTGTTGGCCTGGATTGCGACTCGGCGCACTCAAGGCCTTAAAAATACTTGGAAGCAAATCAAGCCGTGGCGCTATGCCATCTTTGCTTGGTTGATTGTCACTGCGCTTGCAGTCATTATCTCGCCAGACAAGATTGGCGCACTCGGCCATTGGCGAGCATACATGTTGGAGCCAGTGCTGGTATTTTTTGTACTTGCGGACTTGATGCGAGAAACGAAAAGCGAATGGCGAAAAGCGAATGGCGAATATCTGCTCTACGGTATTGCCGCAATCACGATCCTGCTCGGTGCATTCGCCGTCTTCCAGTATGCAACAGGCATTGCCATCCCCCATCCTTGGGACGCGATCATTGGCCGGCGCGCGACTGGATTTTTTGATTTTCCGAACGCGCTCTCGTTATTTCTTACTCCTTTTGGGGTTCTTTGCTTCGCGCTTTTCATACGAATTACGAATGGCTGCAAACGAATATACGAATTACGAATGGATAAAAATGTATATCTATTCTTAGCCGCGACTGTCTTTGCCGTAATCGGTGTCGTGCTCGCCAAATCCATGGGCGGAGTCTTGGCTTTGGGCATTGGGATGATGACTGTTCTGTTGATGAATATCAAAACCAGAAAAATCGGAATTATTTTGACTTTAATCGGCGCTTTAAGCGCAGGAATCTTTGCTCTTAGCATCCTTAACACCGAACTGCATCCAAATAACATCGGCGACTCGCTCATCAATTCCAAAAAATGGTCTAGCATGGTGCGCGTGATCATTTGGAGCGAGTCCTTAAACCTCGCAATCAACAACCCCATACTTGGTACAGGCTTGCGCAGCTACCCCATTGCCATACTCCCCTATCATAAGGCGACTTGGATGGAGGTTTTTCAACAGCCGCACAATCTTGAACTCATGCTTTGGATTGAAACCGGCCTCCCAGGCCTGATTGTCTTTGCCTGGCTGTGCGTGGTCTGGATTCGCTTGGCCAAAAAGAAACAAAACTCCTGGATTTGGATTGCGCCATTGATCGCTTTGCTTGTCCACGGGCTTGTCGATGTGCCGTGTTTCAAAAACGACTTGGCCATGCAATTTTGGATCTTGGCGGCTTTAGCTGCATTCTAATCATATGAAATACTTCGCGATTTTCATCACTGCGCTCTCGCTAATGGGTGCAGGCTGCCTTGCTCTGCCCCAACGACAAAGCAATCAAAATGCGACCACGACGCAAGCCTTGCCCAAAGGGGCTCTCATCATTTATGTAGAAGATGGCTGTTCACATTGCGCATACGTGGAAAGCAAGATAAAAAACGGACTGGTCGATAAAAAAATTTCCATTACTTTCAAAGAGGTTTCAAACAATTTGGACAATGCGCGGGAAATGATTTCCAAAGCGCAGATTTGCAACATACTTGAGACTAACTTGGGCGTGCCTTTTCTGTGGGATGGGCAAACCTGCTATGTGGGCCAGGACAAAATTTTGGATTACATCGCTTTGAGGATGAAGGAGTTTAATAAATAACCCCTGGCGGCGCCACGTGAAACCGCTTTTAGGTTACTGTCCCGTAAAGCGCCAAATGATTAATTTTTACGCGCCACGGGACACGTAAAAAACCGCCATTTACTGAGCGGTTTTTTACGTGGTGGGCGACAGAGGAGTCGAACCTCTGACCTTCACAATGTCAATGTGACGCTCTAACCAACTGAGCTAGCCGCCCAAAACTCACAACCAACTGCCTGCCCGCCGAAGTCTCGACGAAGGCGGGAGCTAGCCGCCCTTGATGCGCGAAAAGTATATGCAAAACTCGGTTAATTGTAAAGGCTGGGCGTTTTAATCAGCGGTTTTGCCTTTTACGCTTGCCACCAGCTCTGAGCTGGACCTGATCTTGCCTCCACCGACATTGAACACGACTTCACATCCATTGTTTTGGCAAACATCCCATTCAGGTATGTCTTTTGGCTCTGCCCTATCCCCGCCTTTGGCAAAATAGTTCGGTTTTATGAGGTCAATGGCGCCACTCACGAATTGCGAGCCATCGTCCCAATCCACTACATAATCCACGCCTTTGATGCCATCAATGATCTCCATCCTATCCTGCACGGGCATGAAGTTGTATTGTTTCTTGCGCATCAGGAATCCGTCACCGTTCACGATCACGATCAAGGTCTTGCCCAGCTGTTTAGCTTCTAAGATGCAGCGCAGATGGCCCACATGCAACGGGTCAAAACCGCCAGACGTAGCGACGATCGGCCGCGGCAAATCAGGCAAAATCTCCAACAGCTTTTCCATGCTTAAAACCATATGCAGACAATCGTCGCATATTGCCCATTCAAAGTCTAGTGTAAAAAGCAAAAAACGCCTTGAAGCGTTTTTTACTCTGGCGGAGAGGGTGGGATTCGAACCCACGGTAACCTTGCGGCTACACCAGATTTCGAGTCTGGCTCATTCGACCACTCTGACACCTCTCCTGAAAAAATCCAATCGTGTGTAATCCGCCGTAGCCGAACCGGACGAAGCCTTGTGCGAAGTCTGGTCAGCGAAGGCTGGATGACACCTCTCCAAAACGCTCAAATACTATACTTACTTGGACACAAAGTCAATCCTCTACCCGCCGCTCTTTAGCCATGTTTTCTCCGCCTCATCAAACTCGTTTGCCTGATACGGCTCATTGAATACCTCTGACTGTTTGGAGCGCTCAATCCAAACCTTCCGTTTCTGTGTCTCAACGGTGACTGTCGTATCAGATCCGGTATTGTTCGGACCAGCAAGTACTTTGGGATCAAAACCAAGAGTTTCCTGAACGATCTGTCTCAGCCTTTCGATCGATTTTTTATATTGCTCATGCTTATAGCCACGAGGTGTGGCAGTCGGATGATAGCTGCCTCCTAAAAGCAGAACCTCAACCGTTCCCTCTTGCGACCGTTCTCTCAGCTCTGTTAAAGAGCCACTCAGCTCCCCGGCGAATATTTTTGCTTTCTCTTCTCCTCCATCCACGAAATAGTTGGGATCCTGGTGGCTCAAGAACGAAATCTCCTTACCCGTCTGCGCATCACGGCCGATCCCGACTACAGCCGTACAGTTGGAATAGCGATCGGAGAACCAATCCCTTTCATCAATCGGCGAAATCAGGAAAGTATGCATGCCTGCCAGCTTGAAACCATCCTCTTTCAGCTTCCTTATATCACCCCCCTCATAATCGACCCAATGGATCACTCCTTCCTCTTCACTCTCTTCACTCATTTGCTCTCGAATATCCTCCAGCTCCTCATTGTCTTGAGCATAATCCGATATCTGTCCTTTTATCGGCTGGATATCCTCGCGAAGATGCACTTTTTCTTGGATCTTTGGCTTGGCGTCCGTTGGCTCGGGTTTGGGCTCGTCTTTCGGCAAAGGCCATTCCATTTTCATATTGAGGCGTGTGTTATTGGAGGTAATTATTGGAATATAACATCCTGTCCTGAAATTGCCCATGTGCTGGAAACTCAAATTTTTTTCTGGTATAATGGGGCTAACTTAGCTTAACGCACATTCTTCATTTATGAAAAAAGAAAAAGAGAAAGAAATCGTGATCCACTACAGCTGGAAAAAAATACTGACGATCATCTTAGGAGCTCTCTTTGCAATCTCGCTCGTCGTTTTCCTGGTTTCATTGACTCTGCAGCAGACTGTCATCAATCCGCAATATTACAAGGACAACCTCAAGGCCGTTAATGCCTATAACAGGATCCTGAGCCAAGGCATTCCGTCCCTTATTCTTGAGACGCACATCTCAGACAATACTTTGACTGATACGCTGGCCAAAGAAATAAGCATCTTGCTTATCCAGCGGTTCGTAGATCCGATTTGGCTGGAAGACCTGACAAATGGCTTCATTGATAATACTGTGGCTTTTTTATCCCAGAAAGACAAAAACATCGAACTGGACCTCACGAGCGCGAAAAGCGTGTTGAACACGGTTTCGCAAGGCTTGATCATCGCCAATGAGTTCATACCGCCATGCAACAAGCTGGCCAACAAAAAAGTCGATACTGCCATACTGGCCTTGATCGACACCGAATCTCTCTGCAAAGAAAAAGGCATAAACCTTGATGAGATCAAAAAGGATCTGCAAGGCATCCAAGGCCGCATCGCGACAATCAACACCGGAGTGGTTGAGTTGGATTCATTCGTGAACGAACTGAATACAGGCATTGCGCAAATCCGCGCCTTCGTGGACAACCTGTATATCTACCTATTCTCATCCGCCTTGGCGCTCTTGATCTTGGCTGGCTTCTTGGTCGGCTTGTATTGGGGCGACAAGATCATGATCATGCGCACCCTTTCCATTTCAGGCGGAATCGGCTCCATCCTCACACTGCTTCTGGCCTTTTGCTTAAGCCTGGCTACAACAAAAGAAATTGGAGATACAGGGCTGGCGCTGTCAGAAAGCATGAAAAACATCATCAATGACTTCATGAACGCCATGACTTCCGGCATCTTCAATCGCCTGGAGATCTACGCCGGCATACTCTTGGCCGTGTCTGTCGGGGTCTATCTCCTTTCGCATCTCAAACATAAAAGGGGGTAGAGGCTTATGAACAGAACTTTACTGGTTTTGATTTGCGTCACGCTTTTTGGAGCTGGCTGTTCAATACCATCCTCCCCAGTCCAAAAACCGACTGCGCCTGTCCAGGGTCTGCAAGACATTGCGCCTGTCCAACCTGCCAAGCTGCCCAAAAATTTTGAAAGGCGGACCATGTCTTTTGCTGACGGACGCGTGGTGGACTTTGTTGTTGCACGCATGCCCAACGACCAATGGGCTTGGTCAATGCAGAACGATCCGCAAGCTCCGAAAAAAGTCAGCGCCTGGCGCCAGGATCTGAAATCAAATCTGGTGATCAATGGATCGTATTTCACTGAAACGAATCAACCGTCTGGTTTTTATCAGCTTGGATCAAAAGACAAGCGCGTAAAATTACCTGAACCGAATAAGGACAAAGGCTACACCGGCTTGGTCGGTATCATTGACGGGAAACTGCAGCTTGGATACTTGCCCTATCTCAGGCTTGAGTCGCGCGTCATTGAATTTGATTCGGCTTTTCTCTCGTTCCCTACTCTGCTGGCCGGAGGGAAGAGCATGGTAGAAACCGACAGCAATAAATTATCGAGCCGGACAGTCGTGGCTCAAGATAAAGATGGAAATATTTTCGTGATCATGACAGAAAAAGGAAACGTGTCTTTGTTTGAACTTGCGCAATGGCTCAAGAACCAGCCTGAAAAATTCCAAACAGCCATCAACATGGATGGCGGCCCGTCTTCGGGCATCTCTTACTTTGCTGATAACGAGACCTATGATCTGTCTTCAAGCGCTGTACCCAACATCTTATCCGCTCGGATAATTACCAATACTCAATAACCAATTACCAAGGAATTATCAATAACTGAATATTCAATCCCGGATTGGTTAATTGGAAATTGGAGCTTTTTTGGATATTGGTAATTCGAAATTGGTGATTCCATGTTGGGGTCTTGCCATCTATTGAATATTTGGTATTGAGTGCATATAATTGAAGCAATATGGCAACCCAAGACCAGCTCAAGAATCTATGTTTTGATGAAAAGGGCGACACCAAGCCCAAGGCGGATTGCCGCGCTTCTTTGATCAATCATCTTATTTTGGAAGAAATGATGGATATTGATGACGCCGAAGACTTGGCTGACAAGACCTTGAGAGAGCTCAATCTCTGGAAAGAGCCTGAAGCGCCAGAAAAACCAACAACATGAAATAAGCCCCCGCCAGGGGGTTTTAGGTCATTTATTTGCAAATCCTGGCTTGTTTGCTAAAGTTGCAAAAACCCTTATTACACACTATGCAGTCCATCTTTTCCTTAGGTAAACGGCTTTCCGTTTTTTTGTTTGTTGTAGGAGCTTTTTTGGGCCACTCGGCCATGGCTGCCGCAGTACCCGGAATCGGTCTGCCAGGCCCTGTCTCAAAAACCAATTTGGAGATTTCTGAGCTGCGCATTACCTATCGGTTTGACCAGCAAAACAGCCAAGGCAAAGCTCAGCAAGCCATACCCGTACAGATGACTTTCCGCGTGCACAACTCCGGCAAAACAGAAACAGCCAAGATCGCTATCCCCCTCGGAGCTGTGGATGGGCGCTGGGCAGAATTGGCTGCCATCTATCTGAACGGCAAAGAACTCCCCTTGCCAAAACCAGCCGCCACCTCCTTGCCTGATGCTGATGGCATGCGTGCTGCGACCTTTAATTTGACTGTATTGGACAATTCAGACGCTATCGTGGACATCCGGCTCAACCAGCCGCAAAACGCGTCAGGTTATGCTTTTAGGCTGGGCACGGGCACGAACTGGAACGGCGGCTTGACCGGTAGTTTGGAAGCGCTTTTCCCATACAATGCGCAAAACTGGAATACTGTGTTGCGCAAAACAGGCAATGACGAAATGGTTCCGCTCGCTTATTCCGGGCACTCTGCGACTTGGAGTTTTTCCAACATAAAACCTACAGCTGAAATTGATGCATATTGGGTTTTGGCTGACCCAGCCTCAATGGATTATTTTGATCGCGGCACTCAGCGCTATGCCGAGGAGCACGGCAGCCTTGAATCCTATGAAATGATGCTGAGCGCGCTTTTGGACATGGAGCCATGCAATGGTGTGCGCATGCCCATGGCACCTTGGTGGACAAACACTTATCAAACAGTGGCCACTGGCATTGTTTCGGTCCAACCGGACGAATCTATGCAGCTCTATAAATCATTGGAACTCTGGAGCGCGAATTGGACTGTGGCCAATGGCCAAGAAAAGGCTTGTATAGAAATGCGGCAAGACCCAGAACGCTATCTGGTCGCCTTAAAGAAAATACTTGCCATGCCCCAAGACCAGCGCTCAAGTGAATTGCAGAACGCTTTGGAGCTTCATGCTAAATTCCTCAAAAATCTGT
Source organism: uncultured Gammaproteobacteria bacterium (assembly GCA_964584725.1). Lineage (GTDB taxonomy): Bacteria > Patescibacteriota > Patescibacteriia > 2-12-FULL-60-25 > 2-12-FULL-60-25 > MWCR01. The sequence continues at coordinate 15,089 of CAZPAP010000009.1, read as the reverse complement.
CGTCAACGCTCGGCAACAATAGTTTGGAATCAGTGACTTCGACCCAGAGCCTGCTTTCGGCCATTGCCTCAAACAAAGCTTCATCCCAGGATAGAGCGATCTTAGCCCCTTGGGACAGCCGTTTTGCAGAGCCAGTCACATCCAACAACTCCACTTCATCTGCGGTGAGCAGTCCATTCAAGCTAAGCAAGACCTGGCAAATCGTCATCTACTCTCTCTTGGCTTTGCTGGTCTTGATCGGCGTAGCGATCATCGCGACCAGATGGAAAGAAGATGCTGGCACAACCCACAACGCTGAACCCTCGACGCCGGATGCGGGATTTAATTCTGATCTGTTCATGAAAATAAAATCCGATGAGAAAAAGGATTTCCAGAGTTTGATGACGCCATGGCAAAGGACAGATTCTGAACCGCAAATGCAGGACCCAGGAAGCGTGGCCAGAAAAGAAAAGGCACTGAGTACGGATGTTGGACAAGAAGAACACAAAAACGGACTGCCGACAGATGGTACGGATAATCAAAACTTGATAAAACCGCAAACACCTGAACCGAAAAAAAATATCGAAGATGAATTCAGGTTCTGAAATTTTTTATCCACCGTGCTTCTATTGACGCAAGTCGTGCGGCATGAGAAAAATACATGCAATCGCCGCACCCATGCTTGGCGGTGATGATAAGAACGCCCAATAGGCGTTTTTATCTTTGTCTCTTTGTCATCCTGAGCGGAGTTGGACGGAGTCGAAGGATCTGGTTTGATCAATAGCATAGAACGGCCCAGATCTTTCGACTTCATTCGTCGAACTCATTACGCTCAAGATGACATCGAGCTGTAATTCGTACGAGCGCAGCGTATAAAAACCAAAAGCCCGTACATCTAGAATTGACGTACGGGCTTAGGAGGTGGGACTGAAAGAACGAAGGAACGTGTCAGCGAGTGCAGCCATTGCCGATTGATGCGCACATGGGGCGCATCTGCAGCCGCACAGTGACCGTCTTCTGGTTGACGATCCAAGTTGGATTGGAACGCTCGAGCCAATAGATGGTGAGCTGCTTCTCGCACTTGCCCTCGGGGTCTGTCATTGGGCAATCCGTGGCAACGATGCAGCCGCGCTGCATGCCGGTGAGGGCCATGACCGGCCTGCCGTTCATGTTGACCGGGTGCCAGAGGCGCTCGTATCCCAGGCACGGCGCCCAGCCCCCGTTGCCCTCGAAGCTCACGAAGTGTCGGAGCTCTCCAGGCAGGTAGACTGTGCGCGACGGAATCATGGGCGAGAACAGCGGGTCATAGCGCGTGATGCGCGTGCCGTCGGAAACGATCGTGGCCGAAGGGCCGCTACCAGGGACCAGGTTCACTGGCTGTGCCAGGTTGCCTTGCGGTCCGCTGTTTCCGCCTGCGTTGCGCAAGCGTTCGTTCTCCAGGCGCAGTGCCTTGAGCTCGTTCACGAGGCGCGCATCAGCAGAGCTGGGATCCGAGACTGCCATGTCCTGTTGATCTGCCGGCGTGGCAGCAGGCTTGGCATCCTTCGGCATCGCGCAACCCGTCAGGATGGACAGTACAGCCAGAACGATCAGAACGTAGTTGGACGTATTCTTCATGATTGATCTCCGGTGTGGGCCCGCAAACTTCGCGGGCCCGAGTTGAACATTCTCACTTGCAATTCTTGCCCTGTGCCCGGCATCGCTCGATGTCGCGCAGGTTCTGGAGGGCGCGGTGCTGAGCTTCCAGCTCGCGAACCGTGCGGTTCTCCACGTACGGAATCGTGTTCAGATTCGTGTCCGTGGCAATGTAGCTCTGCGGCGCGGCTGGAACAACGACCATGGAACCAGGCTGGCCCATGGGGCCGACTCCGATGCCGCCCGCAGCATATCCTCCGCCGTACCCCATCCCGGAGTAGTTCTCCGTGATGGTGGTGTCGGACGTGCCCATGCCCTGGTTCCGAATCTCGGTCCTGTTCATGCCAGGAGCCGTCGTCTTGTGAGTGAAGCTGGAGCCAAACATGTTGGCGCCGCAGCCTCCGACGAAAACCGCGACAAAGCAGACGACCGCGAATACGAGAATGCTATTGCTCTTCATGGCTTGATCTCCTTATTCAGTACATTGACGTGACCGGGCCGCCCGTTGTGAAGAAGGGCATGGGAGGCGCCAACATGGCGCAGAGACTGGTGGACTGTTGGACCATGACCTGTTGCAGACATGTGGCCTCGTCCTGCCCATTGGGCATCCAGCCGACGTTACTCAGGCACTGCAGGTACGTGGGGTTGCGCCTCCAGAAACCAGGAGCATAGGCTCCGTAGTACTGAGGGCACTGCTCGCGGACCAGCACGCGCATGGCATTATCCATGCACGTCTTGATGACCAGGCCGCGGTTGGGCATGCTGCCCGCCCGTGCCAGGCACGCGTCATAGGGCTGATCGTTCTCGTTGGTCGAGAGCGATGCGAACCCCGGGCCAGAGATGGCCGTGGACTCAGAGACTGTACGCCCGTTGCGGGCGTCCCTGATGGTGCGCATGCAACCGACCGAAACAACCAGAACGAAGACGAACAACAGACTCTTGATGATCTTCATGACTCTTTCTCCTTGAGTGTCGAGGTACTCCTTCCAAAGGCTCTTGCCCTTGGGTTACCTCGATGGAATATCCATCTCAGTTAACGAAATAATATAGCACAAAAAAGGGCTTTTGTCAACCCTCTAGCCCACTTAATGCCTAGTCTTAGCCAAAAAAACTAAAATACCCTAATCTTAGCCAAAATGGCTGAGTTAAGCGTAAAAGTGAGTTTAATGTATGAAAAAAGCCCCTCTTCCTAGAAGTGGAAGAAGGGCTAAGTGGCCGCGGGGTCAGATCAATCAAACCCCGGGATAGGAAGGAGCGTTGGGCAGGGCTTAGCAGGCGCTGAGGCAAACCGGCTGGCTGGCTGCTGCTGGGGCGGATCAATCTCAGTCTCAGACGAGTTTTGGTCTGCTGGGGCACCATTGCCCTTGCGCAGCCCCTTCTCGTTCAGCTTGTTTGGCTGGCTTTGCACCTGATTGCCAGCGCCAAAGCTGTAGACCTCGACCTTGCCATATTCCGGACTGGTCTCGTCTGCATTGCGCATAACGATGCGATACGCGCCTCCATAGCCAGGCGCCAAGAACTGCACACGATGGTAGTTCTGGTATCGCTCGTCCGTGGTCAGCAGTGGCATGTACGAAGGCAAACTCAACTTCTTTGTTGCCTCCGTATCCACGAACTCCACCACGCCACGTGCTGGCTTGGTTGTCCAGAAGTCCATGGTCACCAGGTCATCGTCCTTGTCCGTGATGACGTCGTGGATGCCGACCGCATTCTTCACCATCTGCGGATCCAAGCGCAAAGGCCGCATCTCCCAACAAGACGCCATGCTGGCACTGATTGCCAATACAGAAGCCGTACCAGCGACAATCGCGACGAAGAGCGTGATGATGGAAGTGTAGGCATACAGCGTGGACTTGTAGTTGTCCGCGTTGTCTTTCTTTGCCTTGATGAGCGCATACCAAGCGCGACGCAATGCCACAACAACTCCTGCGGCAATGAGGCATGGCAGAATGTACTGCCACCATGGCCCATACGCATACGACGTGACGCCGTACCAAGCATGGATCATGCCGTTCTTGAAGTTGCGACCTGCTGGGGCCTCCTCCAAGAAAATGCCCGCAACCAGCACGACCGCTACCATGGGCATTGAGAGCTTGAACAATATCCGGTTGGACATTTCCAAGTCTTTGGCTACCTCAGCCCTGGCTGCATCGCCCTTGCGGACAAACAGCCATGTGAGTGCGGCCACGATCACGATGCCAGAGAACACCAGCTTGGCGATGTAGGCGTGCGGCCACAGGAAGACGGCAATGTCCCAGAAGAAGAAGGGCAGGATCGGCGAATTGAGCAGGAAGTCCACAAACGATGCCAGGTAAGCCTCGTCCAGGAGATCAACTGGTCCGCCGACTTCTTTGAGCGCATCCGGGATGGTGATGCCCGGAAGGCCGCCCACGCCCATCTTCGCGGCTAGGGTGGAGACTGTCTCCACGAACCGCGTGCCCTTGCGGATCATGAGGCCCACGACTGTGCCGACCACAACCGTGATGAAGCCGCAGACCAGCTTGCTCGCGAAACCCAAGGCAATGAACTTCTGCGCGTCGCCATAGGGCAACCCAATGGCCTGGAGCTGGGTGTCCCAGCCTTGGACCAGGGTTGTTGCACCAACGAGCATGAGCCACAGGTATGGCGCTGCCAGCTTGGGCGAGCGGGACAGGACGTTGTTGTGCCACCACCCAAATGATCTGTGCCACGGACGGTCTGCCTGTTCGATTGGGCTCAGTCTATCCCATCGATTTCGCATTGGAACAAGCACGGGATACATGACGAATGAGAAGTTCTGCCGCGTCAGCCTCCCCCATGCATAGTTCCAGACTGCCAATATGAGCTGGCCATAGATGAGGATCTTGGTGTAGTACCAGAGGCGTTCGTGGACAAGCTGTGCGCCGTCCAAACCCATGAACCTCAGCCACACCACTTCGAACACCGAGACGAGAAGGGCTGCGATCAAGAAGTACTTGACCAGGAACGACCGAATGATCGCTTCGTATCCTGGCAAGCGCTCGCGTAATGACCGGAGCGCATCCCGCATGCGGCTGAAGGCTTCGCGCGCCCATGTCGGGGGCGCCATGAAAACCGCCATGATGAGAACGAATCCTAGAATATCCATTTAGCTTCTCCCTACCATCTGCCGAGAAGGTTGTCCCAGTTGCGCTGAGCCTCTTTGTCGGCCTGTTGTCTGCGCTTCAGTTGTTCCACGCGCTTGAGCTCGTTTTGCTCTTGCGCGAGCAGAGCATCCTTGGACGTGATGTTGCGCTTGGCAAGCTCTGCCTTGTTGTGGTTGAAGTAGTCATCATCTGTTTCGCCGGGTGCTCGCACAGGCAAGGGCGACTCAGTGTGCTCGAAGATTGCGCGGAACTGGTCCAGCGCATCGTGCAGAGTCTTGCCCAAAGCGAGCTTGGGCTTGGCGGTCATGGCTTCCAAAACCGACAAGCACTTATCGCAAGCCGTGGTTCGTGCTGCACTGATCTGGTCTGCGGTTCCGTTCGCGGCTGCTGAAACCACATTATCAGCCATCTGAAGTGCGGCAACGAGCACAGCCGGAGACTCGATGTTCTCTCGAACAGCGATCCAGCGTTGGCGCTGAGCATCGTTGAATACGCTCTCGGTTGCAACCAGGAATACCTGAGCCTCCGGAGACAGCATCTCAAAGATGCGGGTCTGGAACGTGTGGCGCTTAGCCTGAGCCTTCAGGAGGTCATCCGAAAGGTCTTGGGCAAGCTTGGCCACGCGCAACTGACGCTCGGCTGGCGTGATCTTGGGATCAGGATCAGCAAGTGCTGCCATGGTCTCCATGATTCGTTTGCTGCCTATTATCTTCACGTCTTGCTTGATGTCGTGGGGCAAATCTGACGCGTCGACGTTCGCGACGAACTGGGTCCGAATCGCATTGGTTCCAGTGTCGTCCAACTTGGCCGTAGGTGAAACGACCGTGGCCATGTTGTTGCTGAAAAACCCGCCGATGATGTTCCGTGCTGCACCCAAGCCCGCCTGGGCGATGATTACAGCAAAGACATCGTTCATCATGCTGATCACTTCGGAACCGAGAATGTCGCGCGGCTTGCGCTGATTGCTGCCCTGATTCTGATTCTTGGCCATGACTATTTTCCTTTCCCCTTTTGAGGGACTAATAGAACTCGAATTGCCGAAACAACGCTTTCTGCAGACATGAGTGTCCACAAAAAGAATATGTCAATATAGCATAAAAAGGCTGTTTTGTCAACCCATCGCCCTTAGCATACGAATTACGAATTTGTATACGAATGTACGAATGGGTTATTTGGGCTAAAAATACGGTATTTTAGTGACTTTGGTAGAGACGCCCTGCCAGGACGTCTCTACTGGGTCACTTGATAGGCCTTTGCCCCGTCCCCTTGTGCGACTTTTACGTACCTTGGATCTGATGAGATCAAGGCGTCCAGCGCTCCCCCACGGTTAGTGTCCACTAACACGAACTTTGAGCCAGTCCGGTCGTGGATCAAACTCCAGGCAAACTCTTTAGTGGTGGACGCGGCATCGTAAGAAAACTTGGAGTAATCAATGGCCAATGTCGTTGATGCGTCATACAAAAAAGTCGGATCCAGACCAGAAACATATTTCAAATCCTGATTAAGATAAAACAAAGACGGAAACTCATCCCATTGCGCATGGAACACCCTATCGCCTGGCTTTGCGATGGAAGCGATAATCAACATGGGCATCTGATAAGTCGTGTCAGTAAAGTTCAATTTGCCATGCATTGATGTGTAAGCGCCATAGGCATTTGATACTGCTGTTACTGTCACACAGAAAACAATCAGGGATTTTAGCAAGTAGGAAGTTGGAAGTTGGAAGTAACGAGTAGGAATCTGAAAGTTAAGTGTACTGAAAAATTGCTTCCAGTCTGTCCATTGCAGAATCAGAGCGACCCAAAAAACAAAAAGCGGCTGGAAATATTCTGCGTAGCGCAAGCTCTTGAGCGAGATGGTGAACAAAAAAGCGATCAAAGGGCTTAGGACCAAAACTGTTTTCGTGTGCAGATCCAATGGCTCCTTTTTCGGTGCAACAAAAATGCCGATCATTCCGATGATCAAAAGGATTCCAGGGACAGCGAATAATCCGATGACTGCTTGCCAAGAAGCAGGAGACCATTCATTGCCCATGTTCAGATTCACTGGAGTAAAAATACCGATTTGCACGACCTGAACCCAAAACAAATTCAATAATTGAGCGCGGCCAGGGTGGATGAGAATGCCGAATAAAATGCCGAGCATACTGGCAAACAATGAAAAAAGACCGTTCACCGCATCTCGTAGCTCGTAGCTCGTAGCTCGAGTGATCTTTTTGTATATCAAGTCGCCGAGCCAGATCAAAAAGAGGGAGATGGGCAACAAAATCCAGCCGCCGTGGAGGAGAGTGAAGACGAGAGAGCAGATAAAGACGCCTGATAGATACTTTATTTTGTCATCTTGAGCGAAATGAGTCAGACGAATGAAGTCGAAAGATCTGGCTTTATCAGAACGAACCAGATCCTTCGGCTCCGTCAGACTACGCTCAGGATGACATGGTCTTTTAAGGTACATTAAGCTGAGTGCAACACCCACAAACCAGACAAGGATCGCAAGCGGCGAGGCTTTGCCTTGGATGATGCGCGTGCAAAAAGGCTGAGAAACAGCGAGCAAAAGAATCCAAAACGCAAAATGTTTAATAGCGAATTTTTTAAAGACGATTCCTAATCCCAAAAGACAAATGAGCGCAAAAGCAATCGATGAAATCCTTGAGCCTTGCAAAACACCGAAAAGTTTCACGAAAGGCATTTGCAGGACATGAAAAAGAAAATGCTGGTCAGCAAAATGAGTGCCCAAAACAGTCAGATCAAGCCAAGGAAAAGCTGTGATGACCCCGCGCGTCCACATCAAATTAGACAGCGTAGCGTGATACAGGGCATCAGGATCAGGGAAACCATGCCAAGGCATCAAAAAGACCAGCCAAAGGGCTAGAATTGCGGCTAAAGCCAGCCAAGTGACGAGGCGCTTAAGCATGGTGAGAGTATAAAAGTAGAGGCGTTGCATTGCAACGCCTCTACTTCTTCTCTCTGCGCAGCGAGAAATTAACCCGTCGTCACATTCACTAATGAACTCAAGACGAAATTCGAAATGGCGAATGCCGCCACCACAATCAATAAGCCGATAACAGCGTTTTTGATCATGGTCGTTGCTGTATCTACCTTCTTTGCATCTCCGCCTGCAGTCATGTACGTAAAACCTGCGAACAAGATGTAGGCCAAAAGCAAAATTCCGATAAAGCCCAAAGCAATGTTGATGATCCTTCCGACCATGGTCGGCAAATCAGTCTGCTGTTGGATTCCGGCGCTATTGGATACATTGGTTGTCAGGTTTTGCGCTGTCTGGAACGGATTGGTGTTTGCGGCCATTGCCATCATAGGCAAAGCCAGGGCACCAGCGGCCACAGCGTAGTAACAAGTTTTTAATATCTTCATAAATTATAACTTCGTAATCTTAATCAATTAGCTTAAGCGGGAGTGACAACCCCTCCTTCGGTCGCTCCTACAAGCCTAGTGAGCACAAAATCCGCAATATAATAGGAAAGGACAATTATTATCAATCCTATCACCGCGTTTTTTATAATCGTAATGGCTTCTTCGGTGCCCTTTCCGCTCCCGCCGGCCGTCATGTACTTGAAGCCGCCGTAAATGAGATACACCAGCAAAAGTACGCCGACTAAAGAGAGGGCTCCATTTATCAGGTTGCCGATCACAGTTTCAAGGCTGGTACCCGCACCCTGATTCAAGCCTGACGTCTGGGCTGCTGAGTCCAGGCCGCTTCTGATGCTGCCTGCGCCAGCTGCCAATGCTTTTGACGTTAAACCCAAGGAACACAGGGACACTGCGATAACCGAAGCTAAAACTATTTTTTTAATACGCGGTAAATTCAACATTGATCCCATATTGCGGTTATTTAGTCGCTTCAATCAACTGTCCGATTACAAAGCTGGTAATGGCCCATCCGGACAAAATAATTGCTAAGCCGATGATGCCTGAGATAATCCAACCTCTGGCCTCCTTGGTCTTGGTTTCGTCTCCGCCGGCAATCATATATTTGAAACCGCCGACAAGTACGATGATCACAGCGATGATACCCAAGAAACCAAGTGCTACGTTGATGATATTTCCGGCAGTCTCTCGTACATCACCTTGTCCTAGTTTGATAGTATTTGAAACAGCGTTGACTCCTAAGTCATTAGCCGTAAGATCGCTGGCTGCCAGGGCTGCGAAAGGCAACATTATGCCGACTGCCAAGCCTAAAGATATGATGTGTTTTGCTATTTTCATTAAAATACACCCCCTTTCTTTTTTTAACTTGAATACAGTATAGCATACCCCCTAATCAATCACCAAAAACCAAGATACAAACACCAAACAACGTTTTTTTGTCATCCTGAGCGGAGTTGGACGGAGTCGAAGGATCTGGACCGTTCTATCATACAGATCAAGCCAGATCTTTCGACTGCGTTCGTATGACTCACTTCGCTCAAGATGACAAAAGGGGTTCAGCGTCTCAAGATATGGCTGCTCCGATAACGTCCAGCACCCAAGCAACCAGCAGATATGAGAAAAGTACGATTGCCATGCCGATCGCTGCATTGACCAAGGTCTTTTGCCCCTCCTCTGCCCGCTTGGATGAGCCGGCTGTCATGTACAGCACACCGCCCCAAACGAACATGGCGAAGAATAGCGCACCGATCAAGCCCAAGAACCAGCGGATGATTTGGCCGACCAAGCTGGAAACATTCTCAGCAGACCCGACACCTAATGGACAAGGGAAAGAAACGCCGGCTGGCGTTGAACAGACTTTGCCCTCTGTCGAAACAACCGTTGTCTGATCTTGCTGTTGAGTCGGTTGGCCGGTAGGCGAAGGCTGCGATGTCCCTGTATCGGTTTTTTTCAAAGCCCCGCAACACGTCAGCCCGCCTGTGCAACCTCCGTTCGTGCTGACTTCGCAAGCATTCGGCGGCACGCATGTGCCAAGACAAGTGTTTTGCGGTTTGTCCTCGCAGCAAAAAGAACCGACAGAAATACAATAACCTGCATTATTGATTTTTTGGTTGACCCCGCAAGCAGACTGGCACGAGGTCGGACAATCTGGGTAGTTGTCCGGAAAAGCAGAAGCGCCTTGATATTTATAAGCTGCTAACGCCGGCGTAGCCGCAACAAAAAAGAAAAAAGACGAAAGAAAAAAGACTAAGGAAGTCAAACTCTTCTTTGTTCTTTGTTCTTTGTTCTTTCGTCTGAATGTAATCATAGTTATTTTTTCCACGAACAGCACACTTGGTCTGTCGGGCAGCCGTTTTGGCCAAGGTTTGTGCAAGGGTGATCAGCTGAGCCGACATTGGCCTGGATAGCTTGATTCAAACAGAACTGTTTGCAATCTGCCTGGCAGGCTTTGGCTGAGGTTTGGTCTCCGATGCATACTGCTCCTCCGCCGCCAGCCTTGGCTTTAGCCGCGGCAGCAGCTGCGGCCTGTTGTTGTTCCAAAGTGGTCTGCTCAGTTGTCGCTTGCGTTGATTCTGTCGCGCTCGCTCCCCCGCCAGCCCCGGTCGTGGTCGTGATCTGCATTTCAGTCAAAGCTTTTATGAAGCTGTCAGCGAACAAATATGAACCGGAAATGATTATCAAGCCAAGGACTGCGCCTTGGATCGCCTGCTGAGCATGCTTTACTTGGCCTGCGTCCCCGCGAGCTGTCATCCATGCCACGCCGCCATAGACAAAAACAAGGAGAGCAAGCGCGCCGACAATGCCCAAGAACATCTTGATGATCCGGCCGATGACTACTGGAATCGATGTTGTGCCTAAAGGGTTGGAAAGAGCATACGAAGTCGGTGCTGGCGCTTTTACAGCTGATGCTGTTGCAGCAGCAGGCTTATTCGGAGCCCATGTCGGATCCTGGATACAGCACTTCGAGATACCGTCCGGACAAGTGAACTCAGCAAATCCGCCATCCAACACCGGATTGTCTGTCCGAAGATTCTTACAGCGCTTTTGGTCATAATTATCGCTTGCACTGATGCAAGACCCTTTTGCTTTATTTGGCCCCAACTCGCACGCAGCACCCGAACCTGTCTGAGATTGGGCTTGTTGTTGAGCTGCATCTGTTTTGGGTTTACAACACTTCGGATGTCCCGTCACATCGCAATTATTGGAAGCAGTGACCTCCTCTTCACCTGCTGCGCAAGCATCTTTGCATGAAGCGCTTGGATCATTAGCAGCCTTTGCGCAAGAAGGTATGCCTGTGTCTTTGCAACAAATTTCAAAAGGATCACCGCCTACGGGCGATTGCGTGCAATAAAGAACCTGTGAACCAGACCCACAAACTGTAAGAAATTGATTCAAGGGATCTGTCACCGTCGCTTTATGCGTACCCGGCTTGGAACAGTCTGCAATAACTCCATTCTTACAGTAAGAATCAAAGACTTGCGGTGGCCAAGCATGCGCTTCGGATGTGATAAAAAACAAGAATACAGAAGAAAGAAAAAAGACTAAAGAAATCAATCTCTTCTTTGTTCTTTGTTCTTTGTTCTTTCGTCTAAATGTGATCATATTAAATCTTTGCGCCCAAAGAAGAGACTAGATATGTGACCAGTGTCCATGCAGCCATGATAAGCACCATGCCAAGAGCTGCTTGGACCATGGCTTTCTGGCCTTTTTGCGTCCAGGCAGGGCGGCCAAAGGCCATGACATACATGGCGCCGCCATAGACAAACGCGAATAAGAAAAGCGCACCAGCCAAACCCATCAAGAACTGCGCGAACATCACAGCTTTAGCCACCAAGTCTTTTATTTGGCAATCGCCAGTGGCTTCGCAGGGAAGGTTGGTCAGGCCGCCTGGTGCTGGCGTTGAAGTTTGTCCTGAAGTGCTGCCTTGACTCGAATTATCGCAGCAAGCCTGATTGACTCCGCACAAGCTGCTCTTGGCCGCATCCAATTTGCCGCCCAGCTTTGTGCATTGCTGATCAAACACGCTTTTATTTATGCAATTGAAACAGATATCAGATGCAGAAGCAGCGGGCTGAGCACTCCCACCTGGAGGCCCGACTTCTGCCCCAGCCTGGCAGCAATGCCCGGCCTTCGGCGGATTTGTTGTCGTGTTGCACGAGCCAGCATATCCAGTCCAACCTGTTGGGCAAGCCATGCCATTATCATCCGCAAAGCACTGGCCAACCGGGCAAGCATAGCCTTCTGAGCAGCATTTACCGGTCCCATAAGGCGTTGTACACGTACCTGGTACTGATTGCCAACCAGCCGGACAGCTCGCATTGTTCTTATCGGAAAAACACTGACCTACTGTGCAGCTTGCAGCCTGAGCGCTGCCGGAAAAAAGAAAAAAGACGAAAGAAAAAATAAATAGACCGCAGACCACGGACAGAAGACGGGAGTAGATAGGACGGTCAGGACTCATAGGACTCAGAGGACTCTTAGGGCGTTATTGCGTAGTAGTCATTGTCTGCGAAACTTCGGATTGCGCATTCTGCAGAACTTTTATCAAATCCTCATCCGCAGCTGTCGCGCCGTTATTGATCAGTTTGGTAAAAGATTTTTCCATGGCATCCGGATCCATGCCTTTGTACCATGAGCTTGAGGTCAAAACCTGTGAAGCGAAAACCCCCAATTCCTCATCATCCAGCTGGCCTTCAAGCAAAGATTTGTGGGCAGCAGGGCGCTTAGCCAAATCAAGATATATTTTTTCGTTCTCAGGCGTAGTCATGAAATTCAGGAGATTCCAAGCCGTATCAACGTTCTTTGATTTCTTGGCCACGACCCAGACCCAGTAGTTGGCGTAATTGACCGTCGGGTTTTCCGCGATCTGCGGGAGCTTGGCAATGCTCAAATTCAATTTCGGGGCGCGCGCTTTGATCAAGGGCAAATGATATGAATAGCCGAAGAAAAATGCGACTTGCCCTTGGATGAATGCATCCAATGAATTCGGCATGTCTGCATTCCAGGTATATGAATCCTTATCAGGTTTGGCGAAATCCAAATAAAAGCGCAAAGCCTGAACGCCTGGCACTTCTGTGGCCGTATCAGCCAAAGATGCTGGCATCTGGGCAAAAGTCGGATAACCTTCATCCCCAGCCATGACTGTACGGTTTTGCATCATGAGCGCGGACAGAATATCCGTGGCTCTTTCAACATTGTCTGCCAAACCCAAGGCAGCGCCAGCCTGGATCAACTTGCCTTGATCGTCCACGCGCACAATCCTCTTCATGGTGGATTGGAACGTGTCCCAGGCAGCTGGAATCGTGGCCACGCCTGCGCTGTTCAACAGATCCTTGTTCACGAACATGGCTAGCGTATCCACGGACATGGGCAAAGCAACAATCCTGTCTTCCAGTTTCTGTTGTTCGCCTTCAGCCGCCATATTGAGCCTTCTGATCACATCCTTGGCCACGACATCCGGGTAAGCATCCCGCAATTCCTTGAGCGTTGGGCTCTTTTCATTCTTCAAAACCAAGGTTTCGCTTTTATTGGTCGCTCCGCCGGAAACATACCTGTACACCATGCTGGTGAATGGAGGCATGGGCGCTATCTTGGAAAGATATTTGCCGATCCAGGTGTTATGGATCAAAAAGATGTCTGGGCCCTTGTCCTCGGCCAAGCCATTCAAGACCGCATTCTCATACTCCTCCAGCCTGAACCTGCGATAGTTGATCGTGATCTGCGGATGAGCAGCCCGATAAGCCTGAATGATGGGCGCATACACGTCTTCATCATCCACCACTGCCCAAATATTCAAAGTTTTCGGCTTCATGCCTGCTACCGTGGCCGCATCTGGCGCATTAGTGCAACCAGCGCCGATTAATACTGAAAGTACAAGCGGCAAACCTAATAGTTTTCTAAAAGAAAATTTACGCATAATAGCAAGGCTATTATAGCACAGGCTCGAAATTCATGTCCCCGTTTTCCCATTGTCTCGGATTATCCGCGATATACTTACGGATACGATCAATTTCATCATCATCTCGCACAATATGTTCGAAATAATTCCGCTGCCATAATCGCCCTGGGAATGATGACCAATTTTGATCATGCACCCCACGAATATATTCGTCGGTCGTCAACGATTTATACGCCCCGATAACATCCCCCACCGTTATCGTCGGTATTACGGATTGGGCACCCACGGCGTTCATGGTTTGGGCACCCACGAGAGGTGCCCCTACGGTAACGGGGGTCAACAATTTGGTAGGGGCATCCCCTTGTGGGTGCCCTGGTTGTGGGTGCCCTGGTCGATCGGGAACCGATGTGTCGTTAATTTGAAATAATACGTGAATATGGTTTGGCATCACGACATAACAATCCAATGTGGCGACCGCAAATCTGTTTGGTAAATCCTTCCAAAGGCGTTCCGCCATTTTCCCTGCATCATTCAATTGCATTATCCCATCAATCACCTGTCCGAATAATTCGGTTCGATCTTGCGTACAAATCGTCACAAAATACGAACCGGGTTGCGAATAATCAAAATCCGGTAAACGTATTGACCGACGATGATGAATATCGGGGTTGTACATTTATTAAAGGGTATCATAAAAGGGCACAAGGGGATGCCCCAACGGGATCGTCCAACCGGGTTACGTAGGGGCATGCCCTTGTGGCTGCCCTGGTTGCGGGTGCCCCGACGACGGTTGTCCCGTATTTATGGTTTGGGCGGCCACAAGAGCCGCGCCCTACACACCGACACGAAAAAATACAACGTCGCCATCTTTCATTATATATTCCTTTCCCTCAACACGGACCTTGCCCTTTTCTTTGGCATTGTTCCAGGTGCCGCAATCAATAAAATCCTGGTAGCTTACGACTTCGGCGCGGATAAAATTCTTCTCAAAATCAGTGTGGATCACGCCCGCGGCCTGCGGAGCTGTCATGCCCTTCTTGATGGTCCAGGCTTTTGTCTCCATTTCACCTGTGGTCAAAAACGTCATCAGATCCAAAGACTTGAAAGCTGTCACGATCAACTGGTCCAAGCCAGATGATTCCTGACCCATGGCCTGCAGATATTCTTTTTTCTCTTCTGCTGTCATATCCAAAAACTCTGATTCCATTTTGGCGCAGATGGGAACTATATCGTGACTCGTGATATGTGACTCGTGATATGTCTGATTCGACGGGTCACGTGTCACGTTTAACGTGTCACGCCAAGTTCCGTCCTGCAATTGTTCCTCGCTCACGTTCAATACGTAAATCATTGGCTTGAGCGATAGGAAAGAAAGCGATTTCAGTGCCTTCATCTCATCTTCTGTCCATTCCAAGAATCTCAAAGGCTTGGCTTGCTCCAAAGCAGCTTTAGCTCTTTCCAAGGCTGGCACAAGGATCTCAAGCTCTTTTGTCTTGCCTGCTTTTAATTGTTTGGATGCTGTCCCGATTCTTTTTTCCACGACCGCCAATTCCGCCAAAGCCAATTCAACATTGATCGTTCCCCTTT